>JAMQPK010000034.1 GCA_023717525.1 Vicinamibacterales bacterium
GGCCTTGAATACGTCGCTGCCGCGCCGGAAGCCGCTATCGACGATGATCGGAATCCGCCCGTTCACGGCCGCGACAATTTCGGGAAGCGCCTCGAGGGTTGACGGCCCGTAGTCCATCGAGCGGCCGCCGTGGTTCGACACAATGATGGCGTCGACGCCTTGCTTGGCGCATTCGGCGGCGTCTTCAGCAGTCACGATGCCCTTGATGACGACCGGCACCTTGATGACCTGGCGCATCTCGTTCACGTAGTCCCAGTTGTACCAAAGCCGCCGGTTCGGCGCGCGATACTTGTTGTTAGCAGGGACCGCGCCGCCGCCAGGCGCTCCTGTGCGGGCATCTGGGTTCCCACCGCCTCGCGTGGGGCCCGCTTCGGGATCCGCATCCCCACCACCGCCGCGGCCACCGCGTCCTGCGCCGCCACCCCGACCCGCACCGCCACCACGCCGGACGACGCCGCCGAGATTTCGATCGTGGAGATCGCGCTCATAGACCGACGCCTGTTGATCGACCGTGATGATGATCGCCTTGGTGCCGAGATCCTGATACTGCACGAGAGACTCTTTCGAGCCCTGAAGGTCCGGAATCGGATAGAACTGATTCCAGCGAACGCCAGTGGATGCGGCGGCGATCCGTGGATGCGGAATGGACGGGCCACTGGCGATGGCCATAATGGTGTTGGCGGCCGTTGCCCCTCGATACATCCCCATCTCGCCGTCGGGATGGAGGGCGCCCTGGCCGGAGCTCGGCGCGACGTAAATCGGATGCGTCAGCTTCACGCCGAGAAGCTCGGTAGAGAGATCCACGCTCTTGGGATCGACGGCTTTCCCCGGAAGAATATCGACCCACTCGAAGGCCTGCCGGTTCCGCCGCAGGTTCCATTCGCTACCGTCGCCGTGCGCCATGTAGTCAAAGCGCTCGAGCGTCATGTTGGCGTAACAGATCGGCTCGAAGTCAAAAGCCGACATCATCTCGTCGATGCCGAGAATCCGCTTGTGCCCACGCAGGTCACCGTGCGGATCCTGCTGGCCGAACACCAGCGGCGAGCCCGCAAGCATCGTCGCCAGGCCCGTCAGTGCCTTGCGGCGAGACATGCTGAACCGCCAGCGGTCCTCAATCATCCCCATTCGGACGCCTCCAAAAGTACAATCTGATGATTCGCCTCATTCTACTCACAATCGCTGCCGCCGGCATACTGTGGAGCCTCTCGACATGGCTCGCAGGCGGCTTCCGTATTCCGCTTGGCGTCTTGACGATCACGTCAACCGATCCGCTGCGCCCACTTGCCGCGGCCGGCATCGCCGCTGCAGCCTACGTGATGGCGGCTGGCGTCGATCAGCTTCGCCGGGATCTGAGAAATCTTCAGCGAATGTCCGTGCCGCTGGCGATCGTGCTGGCGATTTCCCCGGCCGTCGCAGGGCTCGCGAGAAATTCGTGGACAGCTGCCGGTTCCGATTCGTACGCCTATGTGTCGCAGGCCGACTTGTGGTTGCAGGGAACTCAAACGGTTGCCGTTCCACTTGCAGACACCGCACCCTGGCCTGAGCCGGTATGGACATTCACGCCGTACGGGTATCGGCCGGCGGCGGCCGGTTCTGCGATCGTGCCGATGACCTCACCCGGCCTTTCCGTGATGATGGCCTTGGCGAAGAAAGCGTTCGGCCACGCCGCCATGTTCTGGGTGGTGCCATTGACGGGCGCTCTTCTGGTCTGGATGACGTTCCTGATTGGACGCAGGCTCCGCTCGCCTGCCATCGGCCTCGGCGGCGCGTGGCTGATGGCCACGAGTCCCGCGGTTCTCGCGATGCTGGTCTCACCGATGAGCGACGTTCCGGCAGCCGCGTTCTGGGCGGCGGCCATCTATTTCACGCTCGGCGCTTCGGAGGGCTCTGCGATTGCTGCCGGCTTCGCGGCGGCGGCGGCAATTCTCGTTCGCGCGAATCTTGCGCCGTTGGCCGCCGTGTTGTTCATCGGGCGAATCATCCTGTTCAGAGAAATCAGGCCAGCCGTGTATTTTTCGGCTGCCACGGCCACGGGGTGTTTACTCGTCGCCTGGCTGAATGCGACTCTCTATGGGTCGCCCTTCGCATCGGGTTACGGCGATCTTTCCGGCCTCTTCTCGCTCCGTTATGTGCCGACCAACGTTTGGCGGTACGGCGCCTGGTTCGTCGAGTCGCAGACACCCGTCGCTGCGCTGGGAGTCGTCGCCCTCTTTTTCCAATCGTGGCTCCTGGCGTCGTTTGTTGCCGCCGTCGCCATTCTCTATCTCGCCTACACACCTTTCGAAGCCTGGTGGTACTTGCGGTTCCTTCTTCCGGCATGGCCTGGCGTCTGCGTCGGTACCGCAGCCCTTCTGCTCCGCCCGCTCCCTTCACACAGGAAGCTTTCGCTTTTCCTCGTCGTGGTGGTGATTGCGCTGGGCATCCACGGCATTCGTTTCGCCGCAACACACGGCGCGTTCCCCACCGGCGAAGGCGACCATCGCTATGCAAGCATCGGAAAGCTTGTCGAGCAGTTCACCGAACCGTCCGCCGTAATCCTTGCGGGTCAGAACTCCGGTCCGACGCGCTATTACGGCGGGCGCGTCACCATGCGATTCGACACGCTTGACGCCTTGTGGCTCGACCGCGCCGTCACGTGGTTGTCGGACCATGGCCGGCGGCCTTACTTTCTTCTGGAGGAATGGGAGCTTCCGCTCTTTCAGGAGCGTTTTGCGAAAGCCAACAGGCTGGGCGCGCTCGCCCTGACGCCGGTGCTCGTCTACCAGGCGCCCGGCGTTCCAGGCCAGGTGTATCTGTTCGACCCTGCGCGCCCCGACGGACCGATGCTGCGGCCCGGTCTCCCTCCGTCGGCTCGGCCGTACTGCGTCGAACCCGCTCCGCCCGTGATGCTAAACTTGCGGTAATCCACATGAAAGCACGCGTTCTCGCGATGCTCCTCGCGGCAGCAGTCATCGCCGCCGCAGGCGTGTCTGCCGCTCAACTCGCGCCGATTTCCTGGACGTGTCCCATGCACCCGGACGTCCTCGATGACCGGAAGGGCAAGTGCAGCGTCTGCGGCATGGATCTCGAGCCTGTGCGATTGGTCACCGTATGGACCTGCCCCGTTCACGGCGTCATCTTCGAACCCGAACCGGGTAAGTGTCGAATCTGCTCCCGCCAGCTCGTCACGGCCACAATGGCGCTGACCTGGACCTGCGCGGGGAACAAGCAGGTGAATCAGATCGAACCAGGCGTATGCCCCGATGGGTCGCCGATGGCTGCGAAGTATTCCCCGCGCCCGCACGGCGATCACAATCCGAAGCATGGCGGCATCTTCTTCATGGCGCCCGACAACTGGCACCATATCGAGGGTACTTATCCGGCTCCTGGGCGCTTCCGCGTATTCATCTACGACGAGTTCTCCAAACCGCTTGCGCTGAGCAAGGCACGCCAAGTCAGAGCGCGGGTCGTGACGAAGGAGGGTCTGGCCTCTACGCCGCTGCTGCTCGTTCGAAGCGGCACCTTCTTCGAAGCGCGTATCGATCAGCTGCCGCTGCCAGCGCAGATGACCGCCAAGATCTCGTTTGGGCCCGACGACAAGGAAAGCCGCTTCGATTTCGCTTTCCCGTCGTACTCGAAGGATCAGCCTGCGCCATCGCCCGCGCCGGTCTCGACTTCGTCTGGACGTGCGCAACCCTCGCCAGCCGCTCCTGCAGAAGGTGACGTCGCAGCCCTTGTCTCGGAGCTGAAGACGCGGGAGGCCGAAGTGAACTCGCTCGTGAAGAGCGGAGCGTTCGGCAGTCTCTACGTGCCGGCCCTGCAGGCCAAGGATCTCGCACTCGAGATACAGGCGAAGGCGGCGAACCAGCCCGCGCTCGAGTCTCCCGTGAAGCAAATCGTCGTCTCGGCTTACTTGCTCGACAGTTACGGCGACCTCGGGGACCGCGAGAAGATTCATGAAGCCAGCCGCACCTTCAGCGCCGCCGTATCGGCGCTCGAAACGCTCGTCGCTCGACGGTGACACCATGAAGATCGCGGGACCGGCCGTCGCCGCGGTGTGCGCCACGCTTTCCTTCTGGCTGCCGGGTGAAGCCCACAAGGGCATCACGTCGAAGTTCACTTACAACGCAGACGTCTATCCGATCTTCCTCAACCGGTGTGGACACTGCCACGTCGCCGGTGGAGTGGGCCCGATGTCGCTGCTGAGCTACGAAGATGCGTTTCCGTGGGCGGAGTCGCTGCGTGCAGAGCTGCTCGAAACCGAAGGCGCTACGGCCGACGACCCCGCGGGGTTTATCGCAGCCGCGCATCGCAATGCACCTGCGCGCGAGCTGGATGTGATTCTCGACTGGGCAGGCGGCGGAACGCCGGAAGGCGATCCCGCCATGGCGCCCAGGCCCGTGGCGCTAAGGAACGAATGGACACACGGCGAGCCGCAACTCGCGCTGCCGCTCGGCGCCCCATATCAGATGCCTCCCGACGCGATGGAAGCCATCCAGGAATTCACGTGGCCACTCGCGCTCTCGACCGCCCGGGAGGCGAACGCCATCGATGTGCTGCCGGGAACACCGGCGATCGTGCGGGAAGTGGATCTCCTGCTCCGCACGGGCACTGCTGCTCCGCGGCCGCTTGGCACCTGGATCCCGAAGCAGAACCCCGCGCCACTCGTGCTGTCGCCGCCGGCACGTCTCGAACCAGGTTCGACGCTCGTCGCCCGTGTTCACTACAGGAAGACGTGGAAGTACGAGGGTCAGCCGATGACCGACCGCTCGACGATTGGCGTGTACTTCTTACGCTGAGGGTGTGTCCATGGCAGCAATTGGCTTTGTCGGGTTAGGCGCCATGGGCGCGCCTATGGCGCAGCACCTTTTGGCGTCCCAGCATTCCGTCACCGTCTTCGCGCGGCGCGCCGACGTGATGACACCGTTCCTCGACGCTGGCGCTCGAGCGGCGTCGAGCCCCGCAGACCTCGCGTCTCGCAGCGACATCGTCTGCATCATGGTGACCGACACTGCGGCCGTCGAAGAAGTGATCCTGGGCACTCAGGGCATCGTGCACGGGGCGCGTGACGGTCTCGTGGTGATCGACCATAGCACCATCATCCCGGCGCGAGCGCGACGGCTCGCCGCCGACTTGCGCACACGCGGTATCGCGATGCTGGACGCGCCCGTTTCCGGCGGCGTGGCCGCCGCTGCAGCCGGCACGTTGTCGATCATGGTTGGCGGCGAGGCCACCGTCTACGAAAGATGCCGCCCCATCCTGCTGGCGTTCGGGCAGACTGTCACGTACATGGGTGACAGCGGAGCCGGGCAGGTCGCCAAGGCATGCAACCAGATCTGCACGATCGTGAACCAGCACGCGGCGGCCGAAGCGATGCTGCTCGCCGAGCGGTCCGGTGTCGATCCGCTGAAAGTAAGAGACGCGCTCATGGCGGGCTTCGGTGCGAGTCGAATGCTCGAGTTGCAGGCCCCGAAAATGGTCGCGCGCGCGTTCGAGGGCAGGGTCGAATCGCGTCTACATCACAAAGACATCCTCATCGTCCTTGAGATGGCGCGCGAGCTGGGTATCGGTCTTCCGGCAAGCGCCGCGGCCGCGAGGACTCTCGCAGAACTGCAGGCCCGTGGTGGCGCGAAGAAAGACTCCGCCGCCGTTTTCACCATCCTCGCCGGCGACTAACGACTAACGACTAACAATCACCCAATCTCCAATCACCCAATCGTCAATGTTCATACCTCCCCAGGGCTTCCGCCATGCCGCGACCCTGCTGCTGACCAACAGCATCCGTTCCTTGCCAGCGCACGCATCGCCTGCGCTGGTCGGTGAGGCGCTCGAGCGGCTCGCAGGCGATCTCATCGCCCTGGCCCACGATACGAAGGTGCCTCCACAGGCTGCCGAGTGGACCGCCGATGAGTATCGCAAGACGCTCGATCGCGTCTCGCAGATGTTTTCGCAGCGAGCCGATGCGGAGGATATCCTGAGGGCGCTGGAGTCCGCCCGCCTGCGCTGCTCTGGCATTCTCGATGGCATTGGGAAAGACAGGCCGACAGACACCGGGACACGCGACCTTTTCTTGATGTATGTCCCGGAAGATCGTCTTCCGGTCGCTGCACCCATCGCGATTGAGCTGACCAAGCGGAGATTCACCGTGGCGTTCAGCGACTATGAGGTCGCGACGGGCGTCGAAATGCTCGCGGGCATCAAGCGGGGAATCGAGCAGCATCGGGCCGGCGTTCTCCTGAACACTGCTGCACTTGCGCGGACGGCCTGGACGATTCCCCCGGCGGCGGATCGCTTCCGCGTCGTTCAACCTGCGAATCTCTCGGCCACCGTCGGCGATCTCAGCGCATGGCTCGCCGGCATCTGCCGCTCGAAGGATTGCTGAATGGCGCGATTCAAGCTGCTGATTGAGTATGCGGGCACGAAGTACAGCGGTTGGCAGATCCAGAAGAACGCTCGGACCGTGCAGGGGGAAATCGACCGCGTCGTCCGCGAGGTCACCGGGCAGAAGCAGTTCGAGATCTACGGATCCGGCCGGACCGACGCCGGCGTGCACGCGCTCGCGCAAGTCGCGCACCTCGATGTGATCACCGCCATTCCTGCCCGTACGCTGCACCAGCGCATCAACGACGCTCTTCCGAGCGATATCAACATTGTCAGCTTCGAGCTGGCGCAGCGAAAGTTTCATGCCCGGCACGACGCTGTGGCGCGGAGCTACCTCTATCAGATCTCCCGGCGCCGGACCGCGTTTGCCAAGAACTTCGTCTGGTGGGTGCGCGATGAACTCGACCTCGTGAAGATGCGTGCGGCGGCCGACCGCTTCTGCGGCATGAAGGACTTTCGCTCGTTCACCGACGATAGCGCTGACGAGAAATCAACGCTCGTATCAATCGAACGGATCGAGATTGTCGAGGAAGGCGCACTCGTGCTGGTCCGCATCGAAGGCTCCCACTTTCTCTGGAAAATGGTTCGCCGGATGGTCGGCGTCATGGTCGATGTCGCGCGCGGAGCAACTTCGCTGGAGCAGGCGGAAGGCTTTCTCCGCACCGAATCAGAAATTCCGGCGAAACTCACGGCACCGGCGTCGGGTCTATTCCTGGAACATGTGTATTATCGGGGTGAGGCGCACCAACGGCCGCTTCGAGCGGTAGTGAACGTGGGGGTTCCGGGTGAACGACCATGAGCCTGCTTAGGTGTTCGTCCTGCGGAACAACGAACCGCGTGCCTCCACCCCAACCCGGGCGGGCGGCCATCTGCGGCAAGTGCAAGACTCCATTGGACCCATCGGCCTCGGCGAACACCGGGCCCATATCGGTCACCGACAATACCTTCGCCGATGAGGTGGAGCGCTCAAGGCTTCCGGTCCTCCTCGACCTCTGGGCCGACTGGTGCGGTCCGTGCCATATGCTCGCAGCAACTGTCGCTCAGGTGTCGGCGGAGCTTGCCGGCAAAGTGAAAGTTGCCAAACTGGACATCGATCAGAACCCGAATACGGCCAACCGGTTCGGCGTACGCAGTATCCCCACGCTGCTGATCCTGAAGGACGGGCGTGAAGTCGATCGCCTCGTTGGAGTCCAGCCAAAACAGGAAATTCTCAGGCGCCTGGCTCAGGTCCTTGGTTCCTAGTCCAGCGACGATCGATGATCGACGATCGACGGTCGCGCCCCTCCTGTAAGTACCCTAGGCGTCGTTGTCGTAACCACTTGCAATGGCGCCGATCGGCGCCTTTCATTCCAGTGGAGGTTGCATGAAGCAGGCACTTATCGTGGGCGTGGCTCTGGCGGCGCTCGTCGCGGCCCCGGCATTGAGCCAGGCACAGGCCAAGGCGGATTTCTCCGGCACCTGGACGCTGAACCAGGAGAAGAGCGATCCGGCGCCGGCACGTGGCGGTGGGGGCGGCGGCGGACGAGGCGGCGGTCGCGGGGGTGGAGTTGCGGCGCAAATGACCATCAAGCAGGCGCCCACGCAACTCTCGATAGATCGGACCATGGGCCAGGGAACCGTGAGCATGGTCTACAAGCTCGACGGCAGCGAGAGCACTTATGCGATGGGGATGGGTGAAGCGAAGTCAAAGGCAATGTGGGAAGGAACCAAGCTCGTCATCACGACGGCGCAGACGATGCCGGGACGTGACGGCGGCGCGGGGATGACCATGCAGGTGAAGGAGATCTACAGCCTCGATGCCGGCGCACTGACCATCGAGCGGACACAGACCACGCCGATGGGAACAATGGCGCGGAAGCTGGTATACGACAAGGGGATGTAGGGGCGGCGATCGTCGATCGTCGATCGTCCATCGTCGATCGTCTGGACGATCGCCTGTTGCCTATCGACTCGGACTATCGCCTATTGACTATCGCCTATCGACTACAGGAATCTCCCCTCCGGGAGACGGGATCCTACGGTGCTGCCACGATGACGAACGGTCGCGACACTTTCCCGACGACCTGACTGCCGGAGGAGATGATCGCGCGGCCGAAGTATTTGCCCGGTGGCAACTCGCCCACCGGCACCACCGCCGACGCCTGACGGCCGGCGCCTTCGACCCGCGGCTCGACGACCCCTTCTTCTCGCAGGAGAGCCGGGCCCGATTCGTCTGCGGCCACTTCCATGACGACGCTGACGGTATCGAGAAGTTCCTTCTTGTTCGAGTAGAACTCGGTGAAGATCGCGAGCTGGCCGCTGTCGACCCGCGCCGTCACCACGGGGCGAAGGGCGCTCGTCGATCCGGGCTGCACCCGTGCCAGCATGAGATCGCCCACGGCAACATTGTCGGTCGACATCTGGAACACGCGGACGTTGTGCTCGAGGCTCCCTCGATTGCCCGCTGCGTCGATCGCCGCAAATCGCAGGGTATAGGTGCCGGGCTCCATCGTCACTGCGGCGTCGTACTGCGCCGTGCGCGCCGAGCCAAGCGTGAAGATCTTCCGTTCCCGCCCGTTTGTCACGGCGCGGCCCTGGCCGTCGAACACGACAAACCCCACCATCAGGTCTGCCGGGCCGGAAGCCGTTGGATCGATCTCGACCGCCAGCAGCAGTTTCTCTTTGTAACTCTCCGGATCCTGAAATACGTAGGTTGCCAGCCGCATGGGGAGATCGGTTGCCGTCGCCGGCGACCGCAGCAGGCTGACGATTTGCTCTTCGCGCGGATGCCGATCGGACGAGCGCCCGGCGTACTGGAACTCGCGACGCGAGCGCACGGTGGCGCCTCTGCGTTTCACCTGCACGCGAATCTGATGGCTCTTTCCATCGCGGTCTTTCTGTGTCGGCTCGACACCCAGCAGGTAGTGTCCGGACATTTCCAGCAGCACGCGGTCCAGTGCGATTTCGGTCGACGCCGGCGAATCGAACAACGCGCCGCGCGAGCGGGCGGCAAGCGACTCGAGCCCCTGTTGCCGCAGCTCGCGATCCTCACGTACCGTCGCCGATCTTCGCGCACTCGACGCGTCGCCCACGATGTCCGTAAGCAGAATGACGTTCAGATTCACGCGCGATTCGGCCGCGACAGCCGCGAGGGCTGCCGACTTGCCTTGCGGATCGTCGAAAATGAAACCCTGAGAGATGAAGAGCATCGATTTAGTGCCCTCCACCTCTCTCAGGTTTCTCAGCAGTCCCCCGAGCGCGTAAAACGACTCGTTCGACCTCGTGCGGATTCGCTGCGCGATGCGCGACGCCTCGAGTTCGATGTCGCTTACGCAGGTCTGATCGGTCACCGATCCGCATTCGCGCTCGAGGAGGCGCCGTATCACGAGCTCGTCGCCACGGTTGACGACCGCGATGGCCTCCTGCTCGCCGATGTCGTAGCGCTCGAGATTACCGTCATCGATGCCACGCATCGCGGGCAGTGCTTCGTAGACCCGCTGGCGGTTGGCCGTGAAATCGATGGCGGGCCCCGGGGCCGGCAATCCTACGAGCGCGACGCGATCGGCGGCCGGCAGCGCCTCCACGAACTTCTTCACCGACGACATGAGATCGCGCGCCCGGCCGGATGTGATGTTGTTCTGATCGACCGCAATGATGATGAGGCGGCCGCGCGGACGGTCGGTGTTCGACGCCACGTAGGGATCGGCTTTGTACGTCGCCGCAGCCGGATCGGACGAATCGTCGCGGACGAACAGCGAGCTCACAACCGTCCGCTGCTGACCATCGACCGTCACATTGAAATCGGGCACGCGGAGGTCGCCGATCGGCCGGCCGGTGTTGTCGACGACGTTCACGTCGACTTCGAGAAGATCAACACCGGATCGGAATACGGGGGTCTGCGGATCCTGCGGCGGATCCTGCGCGAAAGCCGTCGCGACCGGCGCGAGCAGCAGCGCGACGCTCAGCGAGAGAGAAAGTCTGCCCATTTTTCTACCAGTGCCTGCATCGGTCCTTTCGCGGCGATGTACGCCTTGGCGTACTCGGCCGCCCGAGACTTGTCGTCCTCGGCGTTCACCAGCGTCTTACCCTCGACATGCATCTGGTAGAGCGCGTGCAGCGCGACCATCAACGCATCGATGTCGTTCGGGTTCCTCTGCAGGTACGGCTTGATGGTCGGATACGACTGCTCGTGCAACCCTAGATAGGATTGGGCGATGGCCAGGTTCTTCCGGACAGCGTCGTTCTGCGGGTCCTTGTCGAGTGCCTCTTTCAACGGATCGATCGCCTGTGCGGGCTGCCCCATTCGGAGCCAGCCATCTGCCAGCACCACCTGCAGATTCGGCAACGCGAGTTGCGCCGCGCGCGCCCGCTCCCACGCCGCCACGGCTTCCTTGTCGCGCCCCGCCGCCGCAAAGCAGGCCCCGAGGTAGAACGAGGCAATGGACGAGTCGGCCGAGTTGCGCAGCGCGACTCCGAACTGCGTGCCGGCTGGATTCAACTGTCCCTTGGACAGGAACTCGAGGCCCCGCAACATCGAGCCTGCCGCCTGATCGCCTGCATCGAGCGCCATCAAGGCCGTGCCTTCGAACTGTCCTTTGCGCGCCTTGGCGAACGCGCCCTTCGCCGCCGGGTGCGTTTTCTCCATGGCGTCGAACACGGCCTTCAGCACGTCCGGCTTGAGCACATCGCTGGAATTGAAGGCGGCCGGTCGCGCGCCAATCAGAACCCCGGTGGGTGCCGCGGCCACTGATGGCGCAACCGCAGCTGCCGTAGGTGTCGGGGCGGCCTCCTTCGGAGCGGCAGTACGACTGCCCGGCAAGACCACGAAGGGGCGCGCCAGTTTTCCGACGGTTTTTCCACCAGACGAAATTATCGCGCGCGCGACATATGGTCCCGGCGGCAGGGCTCCGACGGGCACGATGGCCATTGCCTGTCGATACATGCGATCTTCCCGATCTCGCACCTGTGCCGTGTCGCTCCGCAGAGTCGGCCCTTCAGCACTGTCCGCCACTTCGAACACGACTTTCGTGTCGTCCAGCGTGCCCGCCTTGTTCGTGTAGAGCTCCGTGTAGGTTGCCAGCTGGCCGTCCTGGACTTTCAGAGTGACCGTCGGACGAATATCGCCGGCTCTCATGCTGCGCACCTGGCTCAAGATCAGGTCGCCGAGCGCGATCTCCTGATCGTTCATTCCCCAGGCCTGCACGTCGCGTTCGACACTCCCGCTATTCCCCGCGAGATCGATCGCGGCGAGCCGCAGCCGGTATTTGCCAGGGTCCACCGGCACCGTCAGGTCGTACAAGATCGGCAGGTCGGTGTTCGGCGAGTAGATCTTCCGCTCCTGCCCGCTCACCACCAGCCGGCCGCCGTCGTTGAACAGTGCGAATCCCATGGCGATGTCGAGCGCGCCGTCGCCCGCAGCCGGATCGACCTCGGCGGCCATGACCAGCTTCACCTTGCCAGGATCGGTGTCCTTGTACACATAGGTCGTCATCCGCATCGGCAGCTCGGTGTTGGCCGATGGCGATCGGAGCACCCGTGTCATCAACACGTCGCGCGACCATGTGCCCGGCGTGCGCACTGCATACTGAAACTGCTGGCGCGCGCGAATGGTTGTCCCCTGCCGGCGGACCTGGACTCTGATCTGATGGGACTTGCCGTCACGATCCTTCTCGGTGGGCTCGACGCCGAGCATGTAGTGCCCCGAGATCTCGCTTCTGAGCCGGTCGAAGACGTAGGCCGGATTCGCCATGACGCGAAACAACGTGCCGCGCGACCGCGCCGCGAACGTATCCAGGCCGCGCTCGCGCAGATCGCGATCCTCATTACCTGTCTCTGACGGGCGCGCGGAGGACGCGAGACCTCGAGGGGTATCGAACATCAGAACATTCACGCTGACGCGGGCCTCTTCGGCGAGCTTCGCCAGCACGGTCGCCTCTGAACCCGCGCCCTCGAGCATCAGCCCCTGGGACATGACGATCAGCGATTTCTGGCCTTCAACATCGGCGAGATTCCTGAGCAGCGCCGCAAGGCCGGAGACCGACTCCGCCGTCTCCTGCCGGATGTGCTGCGCGATCGTCATCGCTTCCTGCTCGACGTCTCTGTCGCAATTGGAAAGGTTCGCAGGATCCATATCGCCGCACGTGCGGTACAGCAGCCGCTGTATGGTGATCATGTTGCTTTTGTCGTCCATCACGATCGCTTCGTAGTCGCTGATGTTGAACCTCGATTGCAGCCTGTCCTCGGTACCGGTCAAGCGCGGCAGCGCATCGAGCACGAGCTTGTGATTGGTCGTGAAATCGACGACCGGACCAGGCGGAGGAATCGTGACGAGGCCAAGCCTGTCGTCCGGCGACAGCTGAGTGATGAACCCGCGAATGGCCGCAAGGGCGCCGCGGATGGTTTGTGTGTCCGTGTTGTTGCGATCGAGCGCCAGCATGATCAGGCGGCCTGGCCGGCGATCGGTGTTGTTGGACACGAAAGGATCAATCGTCGGCACGGATGCCGCGCGCGGCCCTGGGTCATCCGCGATGTACTCGGCAGACACGACGCGGCGCGGCTGGCCGTCGACCGTAACAGTGAACTCGGGCGCCCGGAGATCGGTGATCGGGACCCCATCGCGGTTCACGACCGAGACGTCGACCTCGAGCACCTCGACGCCCGATCGAAAGACGGGTGGCTGATCGGTCTGCGCGGCCAGGTACGGTCCGAGCAAGGCCGCAGCCAGCACGACGACGAAGGCGGCGGTAGCGCGCATATGGCGATCTCCTTCCGGAAGATCGCATTGTAATGCAGTACCATTTCCGCATGACGCCGCCGTTTCAGAGCAGTGCTGCCGCCCGTTTTCTCCGGTATGTCACGTACGACACGCAATCTGATGAGTCATCCCAGAGCTACCCCAGCACATCCAAACAATTGGTGCTGCTGAAGCAGCTCACCCAGGAGCTCAAGGATCTCGGCATCGCGAGCGCCACCATTGACGAGTACGGGTACGTGATGGCGACCATCCCCGCCACACCAGGCAAAGAGGAAGTCCCCGCCATCGGATTCATCGCACACGTTGACACGTCGCCGGAAGTGAGCGGGGCGAACGTGAAGCCCATCGTGCACACCCGCTACGACGGGCGCGATTTGGTGTTGCCGGACGACCCATCAGTCGTCCTCCGGCAGGCCGATAATCCGGACCTTGCCGAACAGCACGGTCACGACATCATTACGGCGTCCGGCACCACTCTGCTGGGATCGGACGACAAGTCGGGCGTCGCCGAGATCATGGCGGCCGCTGAGCACCTGATGGCGCATACGGACGTGCCGCACGGGCCAATCAAGATCGGTTTCACGCCGGACGAAGAGGTGGGACGAGGCACGCAATACTTTGACGTGCGTCGTTTTGGGGCGGTGTTCGCCTATACGCTCGACGGCTCGAAGGTCGGCGACGTCGAGATCGAGAATTTCTCGGCCGACGCCATGACCATCATCTTCCAGGGGTTCAATGCCCATCCCGGCTACGCAAAGGGCCGGATGGTGAGCGCATTGAAACTGGCAGCGGAATTCGTCCACCGCCTGCCGCGGCATGGGCTGTCCCCCGAGACGACCGACGGATACGAAGGATACGTTCACCCGCACACGCTGCAGGGAGCGGTCGAACGAGCGACTGTGAAGATCCTCCTGCGCGACTTCAACGTTGATGGGCTCGACGACAAGGCGAAAATGCTGACGGAACTCGCGAATGAAATCGCGCGTCCGTATCCGGCGGCATCAGTCGAGGTTCAGCGCGTGGAGTCGTACCGGAACATGAAGGAAGTGCTCGATCGACATCCAGAGGTCATCGCGCACGCGAAGACCGCGATCGAGCGCGCCGGCCTCACGCCGCGCTTCCGGCAGATCCGCGGCGGGACCGACGGGTCGCGCCTCTCGTTCATGGGGCTGCCGACGCCGAATCTCTTCGCGGGCGAACACAACCTCCACTCGCGCCTCGAGTGGACATCGGTCCAGGACATGGACAAAGCCGTTCAGGTTATCGTCGAGATCTGTAGAAGCTGGGCAGGCTGACGTTACGGGCGCGCCTTCAGTTCGTCGTACACCGCCGCCACGTTCATGCGGATGCGGGCCGAGCCGCCGGGCAGGTTCTCGTATGCCGGCACGCGCACTTCATCCATCGACTGCTCGCGGGTCCTGCCGGCGGCGATCGACTTCCCCACTGACGCCTGCAGGTTTGTGAAGTAGGTCCGCAGTCGGCGCACATCCGCGGCTTTCGCAATCGCGCCATGCCCCGGCACCATCGTCGCGTTCTCGCCGACCAGCTGAATGCCCTTGTCGATGAACTGCAACCACTCGAGGCTGCTGCCATTTGAGCCCGCGTCAATCACCGGAACCCAGTTGTTGGCGAACGCGTCGCCCCAGTGCGCAATGTTGGCGTTCTTGAAATAGATCAGCGAGTCGCCGTCGGTGTGAGCCCGTGCGGGGTGATAGACGTGAATTTCCTCCCCGCCCAGGTGGAACATGAGCTCGCCATCGTAGCTCACGGTGGGCCCGACTTTCTCCGGGTCGAACGACTGGGCCATCTGCAGATTGTTCTGCGCGCTGGCGAGTTGTTCCTGCGCGTCGGCCAGCCGTACCGTGTTGCCGCTCGCCTTGGCGGCGGCAAGCTCCTGCTCGGCCTTGGCAACCGCACCAGGCGCACTCTTCACGGCGCTTTGATAGCCGCCGACCAGTCTCGCCCTGACGTTCTTCTGCGCAAAGATCGTCGCGAACTTCGCAAACACCGGGTTGCCGCCCGTGTGGTCGCCATGATGGTGCGTGTCGATGACGTACTTGATGGGCTGATTCGTCAGCTTCTTGATCTCGGCCACGACTCCTTCAGCCATCGCCACGGTCTGCCCGTTCCGCCGCTGGCGATAGTAGTTGGTGTCGACGACCAGCACGCCTTCATCGGTCACGAACACACCGACGTTGCCGCCGATATTGCTCATGTCGGGCCCGGAGGGCGCAATGATGAACAACTTGTCGGTCAGCTTGTGAACGGTGAACAGGTTGGGCGGCATTGGGGCGCGCAACGGCTGCTGCGCCGCACTCTTCTGATGTAGAAGACCGGCGAGCGCCGCCAGCATGCCGACGACCCACACGACGCGAAGACTGTTGCGCATGGGCGCAATCTTACCGTGAAGTTGTGGAAGCTTTGACGAGAACCTGTGACGAGCCGGATGACATCGCGTCGTAGTAGCCGACGAAGCGTTTGGTCTCCTTCGAGTCATAGGAGCGCAGGTTCTCCGCCCACCGGAAGGCGATGACCTGAAACCGCAGCTCGACATCGACCTCGTAAGGCCCGCTGCCCGCGACGTCAACCGAATAGCGGACCCGGTCTTCTCCTGCGCGGAAGTCCGGATCCGTCAACGCATCGCCCACAACCGCGATCCTTGGTTCCGCCGTCGCTTTGTCGAAGCCCTTCGGGAGCAGCCGGTTGTCTTTCAGGTACCCGACACCCTTCAAGAGACCGGTCGTCGGCGCTCCCCCTGCGTCGCGCATGACCGATTCGTAAATCTGCACCTGGTCCGGCTGACGGATCTCCCGGTAGTGCGGCTCGAACCTCGCCGCATCGGCGTCGTTGTCGTTGCCCTGGATCGAACCGCTTGGGGTAATAGCACCGGACTCGAAGACCGTCCTGCCGTCGCGATCGCGCACGGCCGTATGCAGCCAGACACGACGCGACGGATAGGCCGTCGGCAGCTTGTGCCCAGTCACGTTCTGCACCGCCACGTCGAAGTTCAGCCGGCCGCCCGCCAGCCCAACCTGCTCGATCGCCACCTTCGCCGTCGCCGTCTGCAGGTTCCCAATCGTCCGCCGGACGCTCGCGTCCATCTCGTGTGAAGGCGCCAGCACACCCAGCTCCTGCCGATACTTGTTCAACATGCCGAGCATGAAAAAGTTACCGCCCACGAACGTATGCCGCGCGAGGCCTTTTCGTGGGACGCCCAGCACCGACGCAATGGGCATCTCCTCCTCGACGGCCGGCATGTGACACGACTGGCAGCTCTTCTCTTCCGTCAGGTAATCACTGTGCTTCCACTCGAGGAACATCACCTGCTCGGGCAACTCGCCGATCACTTCACCCTTTGGACCGAGCGCTTTCGTAATGAGCGTGTGACACGTGGCACACAACTCTGACTGCTTGACGTGCGCAGCTTCGGTGGGCTGAAAATCGTTCGTCGATCGCATGACCGTCGACAGCCCTTTCTCGATCTTGAAGGGGCCGAACACCGGCCGCTCGACGGCCTTTCCTCGTACCGGTTTCTCAGGCGGACTGACGACATAGCCGCCAGTGAAGCTGGCCTCGGTACCGAGATTCTTGTCTGTGATCTGATGGCAAAGCGCGCACGACACCCCGTCGTGAGCCAGCCTGTCGGCGTGGACTCCTGCGAACGGATCGTTGTGGGGCGGCAGATGCTGGAATACTCCACCTTCCTTCCCATCGGCGCGGGCTTCGGTGCGCGCCATCGGCATGTGGCAGGACGCGCACTCGTCTTCGATGGCGCGAGCGGCTTCGGGATGGTCGATGGTCTCGCGACGAACACCAGCCTGCCAGTACGGATCGCGTGCCGAATTCGCCATCATCGATGCGCGCCAGCTCGCGCCGATCGAGACGTCCTCGCCGGACGCGGTCGTCAGACCGTTATGACACGCCATGCACTGATCAGAGGTGCGGAACATTTCTCGATGCGGCTCCACTGCCGCAGGCAGCGCGGCAATGGCACCGGCACCGATCAGCAGGAAGGCGATCAGATGTCTACCAGCCACTGAGCAGACCCCCATCGAACCAGTCCCAGAGGAGATAAATGAGTACGCTTGTACCGCGGTCCGCTCGATCGTTCAGCGGTACGCGAACGCCCGCGCTCACCAGGACGTGCTGGCGAGTACTGAGACTGACCTGCATCTGCGGCAGCACATCCCATTCGGACGCTGCGCCCGACACGATCTCGCGGGCGCCCAGCACTTCCACCATCGGCGTCCAGGCACGGCCGAACCGGTGCTCCAGGAAGCTTGTGCCGACGGCGGCCCGCCAGAACGCCTCTTTGGGAGCTTTCTCCGTATCGGATGGCACTTCGAAACCGGTGTGCACATGCAAAAAGCCGTTCGCCCCGATCATCTGGCTTACGGTGCCGAACGCCTCGAGCACCGTCACGCCACCGCCTAGCCCCTTCGACTCGCTTCCCGTCGGAAACTTGATCTCACCGCCGGCCGAGACGATCGATCCGCTCGCGAGACTGTCGAAGAGCACGTGCTTGTAAGCCGCGGCGATATCGCCAACCCCGGCCCCCCACGTGCCGCCGTCGCCTTGTTGAAAGTTGAGCGGCACGTTGATCTCGTACTGCCCGCGCCTCCCGACCCGATGCTCGTAGAGAAATTCGTTACTGACGCTCTTCTCGTGGCTCGGCGCAATCGTCGTCGTCAACACCGCTTCGTTTTCCGGAAATGCTTTCTCCGTGACGAACGCGCGCGGCAGGTTCAAGTCCCCGCGCGGCCAACCTCGCTCGGCGCACAGCGTCCGAAGGTGACCGATGATCTTGCCGATCTCCGCGTCGGTCAGCTCGTCGGCAAACGACGGCATGATCCGGTCAAAACTTCGGGCCCGGCCTCCCAGGTGGATGATCGAGTCCCAGTCGAGGTCGGCCTCGGGCGTCGTCAGGTGGCAGTCGGTGAAATCTGGCGGCTCGGTTTCGAATCCGCGAACCTCCGGTGGTTGCCCTTTGCCATCGGCGCCGTGGCAGGCCACACATGCTTTCTTGAACAGCTGCTCGCCGGTCATGCCCGCGCGATCGCCTGACTGCGCGCAGAGCACAGGGGGATGCGCCGCCACCAGAGCGAGACTTACGAGTAAGGAGGCCCTCGTTGATCGGGACACGGCCATGTTCAAGTGCGCGCAAAGTAACACAATCGATTTGCCAGTCAGAAACTTGAGAATAAGTCTCAGTCCCGTCCGGTGCAGTATGCTGGTGTCATCCACATGAGCACCCGCAGCTCGTTTCGCGTCGGCCTTGCCGTTACGGCGATCATCGCGTTTGTCGTCCTCCCGTCGCTCGTCGACTTTCTGATGGAATGGCTGTGGTTTGGCGCGGTGGGCTATCGCGACATTTTTCTCAGAGGTCTGAAAGCCAAAGCGTCGCTCGGATCGTTCGTCCTCGGCTTCGCCTTCTTCGTTCTCTACGGCAATCTCTGGCTTGCCATCTCGTCAATGGCGAGCCCCTACATCGTACTGGGCAGGGGCGTGGGCACGGTGCAGCCAGCGATGGTGCGCCGTGAACAGTTGCGGAAGCTGACGGGCATCGGCGCGGCCGTCATTGCGCTGATGATCAGCCTGGCAGCAAGCTCGGAATGGTTCCCCTGGCTGCAGTTCTGGAACGGAGAGCCGTTCGGCGTCGTCGATCCTATTCTGGGCTACGACATCGGTTTCTATATCTATCGGCTGCCCGTACTCGATTTCGCCAAACAGATCCTGCTCGCGCTATTGGTGATTTCTCTCGGTGGAACGGCGGCCGCGTACGTGCTCGCCGGAACACTGAACTTCACGCGACGAGGCGGCGTGTCGGTCGCGCGTAAGGCACGGATCCACCTGTCGCTATTGGCCGCCGTGTTTTTTGCGCTGCTGGCGGTCGACGCGTATCTCGATATTCCCCGTTTGCTGACCAACGTAGAGGGCCCCGGCATCGTGCACGGCGCCTCATACGTGGACGTCGTCGCGCGCATGCCCGTTCTGCGGTTGCTTTCAGCGGTTGCCGGCGTTGCCGCGCTCCTTGCCTCCTACAACGCATTCTCGGCGGCGCTCTGGCCGGTGCCGCTGGCCTTCGTCTTGTATTTGGCCACGTCGATCGTCGGCTCGCTTTACGGCACGGCCATCCAACGCTTTGTCGTCACGCCGAATGAGCAGGCGGCCGAAACCCCGTTCATGACGCACAACATCGAGGCGACTCGCCGCGCGTTCAACCTGGACGCGGTGCAGACGCGCGATCTGTCCGGCGATGCCGAGCTCACCAAAGCCGACATCGTTCGAAACGCCGACACGATCAAGAACGTCCGCCTCTGGGATCATCAGCCGCTGCTCGACACGTTCGGTCAGATACAGGAGCTGCGGACCTACTACGATTTCGTGTCGGTCGACAACGACCGCTACACGATCAACGGCGAGTCCCGGCAGGTCATGCTGTCGGCGCGCGAGTTGAACTCGGAGATTCTGCCCAACCGCACGTGGATCAACGAGCACCTGACCTTCACGCACGGGTACGGGCTCACCCTCGGCCCCGTGAACGAGGTCACGCAAGAGGGCCTGCCGGTACTGTTTGTCAAGGACATCCCGCCGCAGTCGGCAGTGCCGGAGATTCAGATTGCCGAGCCGAGCATCTACTTTGGCGAGATGACGAACGACTACGTGCTCGTCAATACGAACGCCAAAGAGTTTCACTATTCCAAGGGAGAAGAAAACGTCGAGACCGCTTACTCGGGCAAGGACGGCGTGCGTGTCGGGGGCCTTGGACGGAAGCTCCTGTTCAGTCTCGGATTTCAGGCGCTGCAGATTCTTTTCAGCAACGACATCATCGCCGACAGCCGGATCCTCTATCACCGCAACATCACCGACCGCCTGACCACGATTGCGCCGTTCCTGAGGTACGACGACGATCCCTACATGGTCGCGTCGGAAGGGCGGTTGTTCTGGATCCGCGACGCTTACACGGTGACGGATCGCTATCCGTATTCGACACCTGCGCCAAACGGTCTCAACTACATCCGAAATTCGGTGAAGGTGATCATCGACGCTTATGACGGCACCGTCGACTTCTATCTCGCCGACCCGCGGGACCCGCTCGCGCTGACGATGTCGAGGATCTATCCCGGTTTATTGAAGCCGCTGACGGCGATGCCGGCGGATCTGCGGCGGCATCTGCGGTACCCGGAAACGATCTTCGCGTTGCAGGCGGCCATGTTCTCGACCTATCACATGACGAACCCGGTCATGTTCTACAACAAAGAAGATCAGTGGCAGATCCCGGCCATTGACCTCGATGGCAACCCCCAGCAGATGTTGCCCTACTACACAATCATGCGGATCCCCGGCGAGGCGCGGGCCGAATTCATTCAGATGCTGCCCTTCACGCCGGCCCGCAAAGACAACCTCACCGCCTGGATGGTCGCGCGATCCGACGAAGAGCACTACGGCCAGCTCGAGGTATTCCAGTTCCCCAAGCAAAAGGTGGTCTACGGCCCCCGGCAGATCGTGGCGCGCATCAACCAGGATCAGGAGATCTCTCCCCAGATCACGTTGTGGAACCAGCAAGGCTCGCAGGTGATTCAGGGTACGCTGCTCGTGATTCCCATCGAGGAATCACTCCTTTACGTGCGGCCGCTATACCTGCGCGCATCCGATGGAAAGATTCCGGAGCTCAAGCGCGTGATCGTGGCGTATCAGAATCAAATCGTGATGGCCGAAACGCTCGACCTGGCCATCGACAGAATCTTCGGCGGAGGCGCAGCGCCCAGATCGACACAAGCCACGTCCGGGCAACCAGTGGAAATGCGCCCGCCGTCTCCGGTCACCTCCGGCAGGCCGGGAACCGCGGCCTCCGCGCTTGCGGCGCGCGCGCGGCAGCACTACGATCGCGCCATGCAGGCGCAGCGCGATGGTAATTGGGCGCTCTACGGCGAGGAGATTCGATTGCTCGGTGAAACTCTCCAGGAGATGTCTCGATGACCGATAGTCGCGGGCAGGCCGCCGCGATCCTGTTGACCAACTGGCAGCAGCGGACGCGCATCGATGCGTTGCCTGCCGAGTGCCGCCCTGTCGATCGCGCGGCTGGCTACGCCACGCAAGCCGAGGTTGTTCGGATCTCGGGCCAGCCTGTCGTCGGCTGGAAGATTGCCGCCACCAGCGCCGCCGGCCAGAAGCACATTGGTGTGGATGGGCCGCTTGCCGGCCCTTTGCTGGCCAACCGGGTGCTGCCGCTCGGCGCGCCCGTACCACTCGACGGCAACATCATGAAAGTGGCGGAGGCGGAATTCTGTTTTCATTTCGGCACGTCACTGCCAAAACGTCCTGCGCCGTACACCCAGAGCGACGTCCTGAGCGCCATTGATGCCCTGCATCCCGCCATCGAAGTGCCCGACTCGCGCTACCACGATTTCGCGCGCGTCGGCGCTCCGCAATTGATCGCCGATACGGCATGTGCCTGCTGGTTCGTGCTTGGACCGGCAACCAACGCCGACTGGCGCGCACGGGACCTCGTGTCGCATGTGGCAACGGCCTACAAGAACGAGCAGCCTGCGGGGAGTGGCAGCGGCGCCAACGTGCTCGGCGATCCGCGAGTCGCCGTCACATGGCTAGTGAACGAGCTGCGCACGTTCGGCGACGGCATCCAGAAGGGGCAGATCGTCACGACCGGCACGTGCGTCATTCCGGTCGCAATCGCACCAGGTGACACGTTCCGCGCCGATTTCGGCGAGTTTGGGTCAGTGGAGGCCAGGATTACGTAGGCTCGAGGCTCTGGGCCTTGGACTCTTGGCCATGAAATCAGACCTGTTCTTGCCGATCTTGATCATCGCGTTGTCGGTACCGCTGATTCTTGAGCTGATTCCGCGAAACTGGTTCTACGGGCTCCGCACGCGGAGAACACTATCGTCTGACGAGAACTGGTATCCGGCAAACAGAGTGGGCGGGGTGGCACTGGCAATTGCCGGCGCGATTTGGTTCGTCGCTGAGCTAACGTTACCGCGAACCTACGTCACACCGATAGGGCTACTGGCGGTACTCCTCGCAGCCATCACGGCTGTCGCGCTCTCAACGCGATTTCCAGAGCCATAGGGCCAGAGTCCAGAGCCCAAAGCCTGTCCGCTTACACACGCTCCCGGTAATACGCGATCAAGTCCTGGGCCTTCCCAGGGTCAGCGCCCAGTTGGCGCAGCATCGTCGTCACCTGCCCGCGGTGGTACGTCGCATGGTTCATGACGTGCTGGAACATGTGCCAGAACACGCTCTTGAACTCCTGTCCTGCTAGATTCTTGTATTCGTAGACGCGATCGACACCCGCTTCCCCCACGCTGTCGAGGAATGTCCGCATTCTTGCTTCATGATCGCGCCACGCGACGCGGATTGCGGCGACATCGGTGAAACCCTCCGGCTTCAGAGCCTGCGACGGCGAGTGCCCCATCCAGCGCGAGTGCCATACCCAATCGGCATAGTAAATGTGGACGATCGTGTCTCTAACCGACTTGAAACTGCTGCCGAGATCGCGTGTGTACTGTTCAGGGGTCAACGCGTCGACCGCTGCGAGCATCCGGTCGCGAGCCCAGTAGTGGTAGTCGAGCAACACGCGGAGATCCGGGTGGTTCATCGCCTCACCATGCGGCCGATTGCGGCTCCGACCGCGGCCGGAATCGAGCAGATTCCGCCGAGAATCGCGAACATGACAAGCCCGAGCGGAAGAAGGTTGGCGCCAGGGTTCTGGAGAAATGCGATAAGCGCCTGAGCGCCAAACGGGATCATCGCCCAGCGCCACGGCTTCTCGGGGACGAAAAACGATACGACGGCGGCAATCCCCGCAACGGCAGGCATCAGAATGGTGAAGAAGATCGGGCTATCCCAGGCCTCCCGGCGATTTCCCACCTCTGCCACATAGATCCACGAGGCGGCGCCCACCGCCGCTGTCGTCAATGTCGCCCAGAGCGGCTCAAAAAACTTCATACCTTCTACCTACCTTCTACCTTCCCCTTTTCACCTTCCACCCTCAGGTGTCACCCCGAAGAACTCGTCGTGCACGGCGCGGACGCCCTGCTCAACCTGGTCGGAGGCAATCACGCACGATACCGTCATCTCCGACGAGCTGATGCAGTCAACGTTGATACCGTTGTTGGCCAGCGCGGCGAACATGCGCCCCGCCAGGCCTGGAGTCGCGGCGAGGCGCGAACCGATGATGGCAATCGTCGCGACGCCCTTGTCGACGTTGCCCTCTTTGGCCAGGCCCTTCCGCTTCCATTCCTCGACGAGCTTTCTCGCCGGTTCGGCGAACTCGTCCTCGATGATGAACGTAATGCCTGCGCGATGATCGGCTGCAGCGCTCTGAATGATCAGCCGGATATTGATGTCTTTGGCGGCCACGTCCTGGAAGATCTGAGCGGCCACACCCGGCTGGTCTGGAACGTTCAGCAACGTCACCTTGGCTATCTTCTTGTCGCTCGTGACGCCGACGACTTCTGGTTCCTCCATCCTCTTGGCTCCTTCGCGAATCCACGTTCCCTCATTCAAATGAAAGCTCGAGCGGATGTGGATGGGAATGTTGTACGACATGCAGATCTCAGCCGCGCGCGGATGCAGCACCTTCGCGCCACTGGATGCCATTTCGATCGCTTCCTCGTAGGTGAGCTCAGGCCAGAAACGGGCGCCTTTGACGACATTGGGGTCGGCCGACAGCACGCCGTCGACATCTGTGCAGATCTCGCAGACCGATGCGTGCAAGGCAGCAGCGACCGCTGCGCCGGTGATGTCTCCGCCGCCGCGCCCGAGCGTCGTGACCTCATCATTGGCGGTGACGCCCTGGAAGCCCGCGACGATGACCACTCGTCCCTTTTCGAGTTCCTCCTCGATGCGGGCGGTGTCAATCGACTGGATGCGGGCGCGATTGAACGATCCGTCCGTACGGATGTTGCACTGCGCGCCGGTGAGGGCAATGGCCGGCACGCCCATATCCTGCAGCGCGAGGGCCAGCGTCGCGACCGCCACCTGCTCGCCAGAAGCCAGCAGCAGATCGTAGTCGCGCCCGTGTGGGTTCCGCGACACTTGCCGCGCAAGCGCGACGAGTTGGTCGGTCGTCTTCCCCATCGCCGACACGGCCACGACGATGTGGGGGTGCGTCTGCGAATACGTCTTGATGCGCTCGGCGATCGCGAGAATCTTCTCGGCCGTGGCGACAGAGCTTCCGCCGTACTTCTGCACGACAATCTGGCCTAGGGACATTGGGTGCGATCCTGAAACTTGAAACTGGAAACTAAAAACTTGAAAGTAAGTAGAAAGTACGTTGTCACTTACTTTCTAGTTTCCAGTTTCTAGTTCTTAGTTGCTGCGAAGTGAGCAGAGCCTTCCATGAAGTTGTCGAACTCCGAGAGCCCTCGACCGAGTTGGGCTGGCGCCTTCACACGCGAGTTCATCACTTCGGCCGTCTTATATCCGTTCCCCGTGATGCAGATGACGATCGACTCATCGCGCGGGATCGACCCGTCTTCGATGAGCTTCATCGCACAGGCCATCGTCGTGCCCCCGGCGGGCTCTGTGAAGATACCTTCGGTCTCCGCGATCAGCTGAACGGCGTCGAGAATCTCGCTGTCGGTGGCCATTGCCCCGGATCCGCCGCTCGACCGAACTGCGTGCAGCACCTGGAATCCGTCGGCGGGGTTGCCGATGGCAATCGACCGTGCGATCGTGTTCGGCTTCACGGGATCGGGAAATTCGAGGCCGGCGTGCAGGGCATTGATGACAGGAGCACAGCCAGCCGCCTGGGCCGCGTGAATCGTCGGCAGATCGCCGCTGACGAGTCCTACCTCCTTCAGCTCCCTGAACGCTCGCGCGATTCGCGGCAACAGCGTGCCGCCGGCAACCGGGGAGACGACGTGCCGCGGGAACGTCCATCCCAACTGTTCGGCAATTTCAAATCCATAGGTCTTCGCGCCTTCCGCGTAGTAGCTGCGGAGGTTGATGTTGGCAAATCCCCAGCCGTACTTCTCGGCAATCTGGGTGCAGAGGCGATTCACGTCGTCGTAATTGCCCTTGATGGCAACTACCTGCGGAGCGTAGATGCCAGAGCCAAGAATCTTGCTTGGTTCCAAATCGTTCGGGATGAAGACATAACACTGCAGCCCGAGCCGCGCAGCGTGCGCAGAGACGCTGTTGGCGAGGTTCCCGGTGGAGGCGCACCCAAACACCTCGAACCCCAGCTCGACCGCACGAGTCGCCGCCACCGACACCACACGGTCTTTGTACGAGAAGGTGGGATGATTCACCGAGTCGTCCTTGAGATACAGCTCGCGAACGCCGATTTTCTTCGCCAACCGATCGGCCTTCACCAGCGGCGTGTAGCCGGAATAGAGACCGGTGCGGGGCTCGCCTTCAATAGGGAGCAGCTCGCGGTAGCGCCAGAGGTTTCGCGGGCGCGATTCGATTTTCTCGCGCGTCATGTCGCGCTTGACCGCATCGTAGTCGTAGGTGACTTCGAGCGGTCCCAGACACTTGTCGCACACCCACAGCGCCTGCGCAGGGAATTTCGCCTTGCACAGATGACACTGCAGCCCGGTCACGTACCTCATGAGTTTCCTTGCGCCCCCAGAATCGGCACGGCCATCGGCCGGCACACATGGAATGGCAGCGCGTTGATGTCCGCAAGCGCAGCATCAAGCACCGACAGCGGGCACGCTTCCACGGTCATCACGAAGGGCAATTCAGCCTTGTCGTGCCCTGGAAGCTGCAAAACCGCGTCGATGTTGATGCCGTGAGCGGACAGCAGCGTCGCCAAAGACGCAATGATACCCGGTCGGTCGGCTACGGTGAAGCGGACGTAGTGCGGGGACGTGAAGTCGGTCCCAACCGACACCTGCCCCTCGAGTTGCTGCACGAAGTGCGCTTCCGCTCCCAGCCCCGTGCGAGCAATCGACATCAGATCCGAAACGATGGCCACAGCGGTCGGGTCGCCGCCAGCGCCGAACCCTGAAAACGTGTTCGCGCCGCCGAACTCCCCCTGCACCGTCACGAGGTTCTGGCTGCCTTCGACACGGGCCAGCGGAGACGACAACGGCACGAGCGCCGGGCGAACCGACGCGAAGAGCTGCCTGTCAACGCCAGGCGCCCGCTCAGCCCAGGACACCTGCCGGATGGTGCAGTCCAGGCGCCGTGCGTACATGAAATCGACGTTGTTGATGGACGAAATCGATCGACACGGAATGTCGTCGAGGTTCACCTGGCAGCCAAGGCCAGAGGCGATCAGGATGGCGATCTTCGCGCGTGCGTCGTAGCCGTCCACGTCGGCCGTCGGATCGGCTTCCGCGTAGCCGAGCACCTGCGCTTCCTTCAACGCGTCCGCGAACGACAGGCCGGCGCCGTCCATGCGCGTCAGGATGTAGTTGCACGTGCCGTTCAGAATGCCGGCGATGCGGAACAGACGATCGCCTGCGAGCCCCTCACGGACGGCACGGACGATCGGAATGCCCCCCGCCACCGACGCTTCGAACAGTAATTCTCGCTTGTGACGACGGGCCAGCACCAGCAGCTCGATACCATGCGTGGCGATCAGCTGTTTGTTGGCGGTGACGACCGACTTCCCCGCCTGCAGCGAACGCCGTATCAACTCGCCGGCCGGTTCGAGCCCACCCATCAGCTCGACGACGATGTCGGCGTCCGAACCGATGACAGCCTCGATGCTTTCGGTCCATTCGACGCCGCGCGGCACCCAGTCGACTTTCTTTCTCTCGACGCCGCGATTGCAGATCATCGCAAGACGCAGAGACGGGTGCATACCGCTCGACAGCACCTTGGCGACCGAGCGACCGACCGTACCGAAGCCCACAATGGCCACGGTCAACGGAGCGCCGCCGACCACACCCTCCGGTGCGTCAAGTGACGCGGTGTCGGACTTCTGCTTCTGCACCCGTATCCCCCTCTACCCCTGCTGCCCCGGTTTAATCGTGACGGGATCGAGGAACGGCATCATGCCCCGAAGCTGCGCACCCACCTGCTCGATCGGATGGTTCATCTCGGCAGCACGCGTCTTGTTGAAGCCGGGCCGTCCGGTCTGGTTCTCGTTGATCCAGTTCGTCGCGAACGTGCCGTCTTTGATTTCATCGAGCAGCTTCTGCATCGCCTTGCGCGTTTCATCGGTGACAATGCGAGGTCCCGCGACGTAGTCGCCATGCTCGGCCGTATCGCTCACCGAGTAGCGCATGTAGTTCAGCCCGCCGCGATACATCAGGTCGACGATCAGCTTCAGTTCGTGCAGACACTCGAAATACGCAACCTCCGGCTGATAACCCGCCTTGGTGAGCGTTTCGAATCCCGCCTTCACCAGTGCGCTGACACCGCCGCAGAGGACGGTTTGCTCGCCGAAAAGGTCCGTCTCGGTTTCCTCGGTGAAGGTGGTTTCAATCACCCCGGCGCGAGTCACGCCGATGCCCTTGGCGTACGACAGCGCCAGCGCTTTGGCCTGGCCGGTCGCGTCCTGCTCAACCGCGATCAGCGCGGGCGTGCCGCCACCTTCCTGATACAACTCACGGACGCGATGGCCCGGCGATTTCGGGGCGATCATCGTCACATCGATGTCTTTCCCCGGCTTCACCGTGCCAAAGCGGATGTTGAAGCCGTGCGCGAACATCAACATCTTGCCCTTGGTCATGAACGGTTCGATTTCGTTGTAGACCGCCGGGGCCGTTGTATCGGGGACGAGAATCATGACCACGTCGGCCCACTTGGCCGCCTCGGCCGGCGTCACCACTGCCAGCCCATGGCTCTCGGCTTTGCTCTTCGACTTGCTGTTGGCCGCCAGGCCCACCTTCACTTGAACGCCGCTGTCCTTCAAATTCAACGCGTGTGCGTGGCCCTGCGATCCGTAGCCGATGATGGCCACCTTCTTCGCGCGAATAAGTGAAAGATCCGCGTCGCCGTCGTAGTACATCTTTGCCGCCATTGGAGTCCTTTCTGTCTCAGCACAGAGAGCACAAAGGCACAGAGACTTTCATCTGAAGAAAAGAATTTCTCTGTGTCTTTGTGTCCTCCGTGCTGAGATAGCTACACAGAGTGAAATACGTTGTGGTCCTCGTCGGCCGGGCCGCTCGCGGCCTCGACCTGTGCCGTCGTGCTTCGAGCGCCGCGTGCCATCGCCACACGACCCGTGCGCGCCATTTCGAGCACACCGTAGGGCCTGAGCACTTCCAGCAAGCCGTCGATCTTATCTTCTGTGCCGGTAATCTCGATGATGAGCGAGTCCGGTGCCACGTCGACCACGCGCGCGCGGAACACGTCGACCAGTTGCATAATGTGCGTCCGCGATTCCGCCGACGCGGCGACCTTGATCATCGCGAGGTCGCGGAACACGCCGGGTCCTGCCGTAATGTTTTCGACGCGCAGCACATTCACGAGCTTGTAGGTGTGCGCCTCGATGCGGCGGGCCCCCAGCTCGTCGGTATCGACGACGATCGTCATCCGGGAGACCCCGGGCTTGTCGGTGTGACCGACCGTCAGCGACTCGATATTGAACGCTCGGCGCCGGAAGAGCGAAGACACGCGCGTCAGCACGCCGGGCTTGTCTTCCACGTACACTGCAAATGTCGTAATCATGTGGCTACCCTCTACCACAGAGGACGCAGAGGAAATACAAAGAGGAATTTCTTTGAATTCCCAAAATAACAAATCCTCTGTCCCGTCGCGTTCCGATCCAGGCCTACTCAGTGTCCTCTGTGGTGAAGGACATCGTCAGAGCACATCGGCGCCGGTCTCGACAATCGGCGACGGGCTCGGACGTCTGATCATGGCGTCGAGCGCCGCGCCGGCCGGCACCATCGGATACACGGTGTCTTCCTGTTCGACTTTGAAGTCGATGACGACGGTCTTGCGATTGTTGCGCGCCGCTTCGACCGCAGGAACCACGTCGGCGCGCCTGGTGACTGTCTGCGCCGGAAGACCGAACGCTTCGGCCAGCTTCTGGAAATCCGGGTTGATCAATGGCGTCGCGGCGTACCGGCGCTCGTAGAAGAATTCCTGCCACTGCCGGACCATACCCAGGTACCCGTTGTTGATAATCGCGACGTTGATGTCGATCTGCTCCTGCACGATGGTCGCGAGCTCGCACATCGTCATCTGGAATCCGCCGTCGCCTACCACAACCCATACTTCCTTATCCGGACACGCCAGCTTTGCGCCCACGGCCGCCGGCAGCGCAAATCCCATCGTTCCAAGACCACCAGAGGTGATGAGCGAGCGTGGCTTGTCGTGGTGGTAGTACTGCGCCTCCCACATCTGGTGCTGCCCGACGTCGGTCACGATGATGGCGTCGCCCTTGGTCGCGCGCCACAAGTCGTTGATGACGTGCGCCGCATACAGGTGCCCGTCGTCCGGAAGATTCTGGATATCGCGGACCGCGACATCACCCTTCAGCTCGTTCACATGCGCGATCCACTTTGAGCGGTCGCCCTGCTTCACGCCTGGCATCAAGTGCTCGAGGGTGTCCCTCAGATCGCCGACGATGCCCACGTCGACGCGCACGTTCTTGTTGATCTCGGCGGCATCGATGTCGATGTGGATCTTCTTGGCGGCCAGCGCGTACGTCTTCAACGTTCCGGTGACGCGATCGTCGAACCGCATCCCGAACGCGAGCAGCAGATCGGCTTCCTGAATCGCCTGATTCACCCAGGCTTCGCCGTGCATACCCATCATGCCGAGGTTCAACGGATGCGAGGCCGGGAAACTGCCGATCCCCAGCAGGGTCGGCGACACGGGAATGTTCGCCTTCTCCGCAAACGCGCGGATGATGTCCATCGCGTTCGAGATCATGATGCCGTGGCCCGCGAGCAGAATCGGGCGCTCCGCGCCGTTGATCAGCTCGAGCGCGCGCCGGTAGTCTTCGGGACTCGCGCTCCAGTCCGGACGAAACTCCGGCTTCTTCGGAGCGGCAGCGTCCCAGTCGAACTCGCACGACGACTGCTGCGCGTCCTTCGTAATGTCGATGTGGACCGGACCAGGACGACCCGACGCCGCGATCTCGAACGCTTCGCGGAACGCCGGCGCCACGTCGTCGGCGCGCGTCACCAGGTAGTTGTGTTTGGTAATCGGCAGCGTGACGCCGGTGACGTCCGATTCCTGAAACGCATCCGAGCCGACCAGCTTGCTGCCCACCTGGCCGGTGATGCAGACGATCGGCGAGCTGTCCATCATCGCCGTCGCGATGCCCGTCACCATGTTCGTGGCGCCAGGACCCGATGTCGCAATGGCGACACCGACCCTTCCGCTCGCACGTGCATAGCCGTCGGCCATGTGCGTCGCGCCCTGTTCATGCCGCACGAGGACGTGCCGGATCGGATAATCCAGCATCGCATCGTACGCCGGAAGAATCGCACCACCCGGATAGCCGAACACATCGGTCACACCCTGCCGCACGAGACATTCCCAGATGATTTGCGCGCCTGTTCTCTTCATAGTCTCCTCAGGTTCTAGTTCGTTACCGCGCCAAGCGATGCCGACGACACGAGCTTCGCGTATTTCGCCATCACGCCGGTCGTGAAGGCCGGCGCCGGCGCCTTCCACTTCGACAACCGATCGGACAACTCGCTGTCGCTGACCTCGACGCGCAGTTGGCGGTTGGGAATGTCGAACACAATGACGTCCCCATCCTTCACCGCAGCAATCGGGCCGCCTGCAGCGGCTTCCGGCGCCACGTGACCGGCCATCAGGCCATGGGTCGCGCCAGAGAACCGTCCATCGGTCAGCAGCGCCACGGTTTCTCCCAGCCCGGCCCCCTGCAGCGCTCCCGTCACGCCCAGCATCTCGCGCATCCCGGGGCCGCCCTTTGGGCCTTCGTATCGGATGACGACCACATCTCCTGCCGTGATGCGATTGTGCTCGACCGCGTCGAACGCCGCCTCCTCGCTGTCGAACACTTTCGCCACACCCTTGAACGTGAGAACTTTCTTACCGGCGATCTTCACCACGGCGCCGTCCGGCGCTAGATTTCCTCGAACAATAGCCAACCCGCCGTTCGGGCTCATCGGATTCGAGAGCGGTCGAATCACTTCCTGATTCGCCGGCTCAACGGCACGATCGGCTTCCTCGCCAATCGTCCTCCCGGTCACAGTCATGGCGCCGCTGTTCAGGATGCCGGCTTCCTTCAGCCTCTTGGCCACCACCGCCGCGCCGCCGGCGCGGTGCATGTCGGTCGCCACGAATCGACCGCTGGGCTTCAAGTCGGCCAGCAACGGCACTTTCGCGCTGATGCGGTCGAAGTCGTCGATGTTCAGTTCCACACCGGCCTCGCGCGCAATCGCGAGCAGATGCAGCACCGCGTTGGTCGAGCCGCCTGTCGCAGCGACCGACGCGATCGCGTTGTCGATGGCATCGCGCGTCATCAGCTGACGCGGCCGCACGTTCCGCTTCAAGAGATCGAGCACCAACGCCCCTGCCTCGCGGCCGACACGCGCCTTTTCAGGATCGAGCGCGGGTATGTCGTTGAATCCCATCGCCGAAATCCCGAGGAACTCGCCGACGGTGGACATGGTGTTGGCCGTGAATTGACCACCGCAAGCCCCGGCACCGGGACACGCCTGGTTTTCGATGACGAGCAGCTCGGCATCCGACATCTTCCCGGACGAGTGAGCCCCCACGGCCTCGAATACGTCCTGGATGGTCACGTTGCGGCCATGAAACTCGCCAGGCGCGATCGAACCACCGTAGAGCATGACGCCCGGGATATCCAGCCGCGCCAGCGCCATGATCGTCCCAGGAATCGTCTTGTCGCAGCCCGACAACGCGATGATGCCGTCGAACAGATTCCCGCGGGCCACGAGCTCGATCGAATCGGCAATCAGATCGCGGCTGACGAGCGACGTTTTCATGCCCTGGCTGCCCATCGTGATGCCATCGGAAATCGACACGGTGTTGAACTCCATCGGGGTGCCGCCCGCGGCGCGGATGCCGGCCTTCACATGCTCAGCGAGCGTGCGGAGGTGGTAGTTGCAGGGCCCGATCTCGATCCACGTATTGGCAACGCCGATGATGGGCTTCCTCAAGTCCGCATCGGAAAACCCCACGGCCTTCAGCATGGCGCGGGCCGGCGCCCGGCTTGGACCATCGGTAATTGCTCCACTGCGCGGCTTCAACGGGTTCTGCGACATTAGATTTTTTCTTTCCACGATGAATACGAACCGAGGGTGCGCATCGATTTCGCGAACTCGGCAAGATGCACGAGCGCACGGGTGCACTGCAAATCCTGCCGGGGCACGGCGATGTCGGCGTAGAACAAGTACTCGAACGCCCGTCCGCGGACGGGCCTGGATTCGAGTTTCGTCAAATCGATGTCGCGCAGGGCAAAGACGCTCAACGCCTTGAACAGCGCGCCCGGCGTGTTCGGGAGCGTGAACACGATCATCGTCTTGTCGGCCTTCTCCGGGTCGGACGACGTCTTGCTGATGAGAATGAACCGCGTGATGTTCTCTTTGTAGTCCTGAATCCCGGCGGCGAGCGACTCCAACCCGAACACCTCGGCGGCCCGCGCCGACGCGATGGCGGCGGCGTCCTTCAACTGCTGGTCTCGAATCATCTTCGCGCTGCCGGCCGTGTCGTAGGTCGCCACAATCTCGACACCCTTCAGGCTCGACAAAAACCCTTCGCATTGCGCCAGGCCCTGGGGATGCGAGTACACCTTTTTGACGTCCTCCATCTTCGTGCCCGGAAACGCCAGCAGGTTGTGCGACACCTGCAGCAGCACTTCCGCCACGACCGGCAGCTCGTGCTCGAGCAGCAGGTCGTAGTTGCGATGAATGCTGCCGCCAATCGAGTTTTCGATCGGCAGGATCCCGAACATCGTCTTGCCGTTCTGGACCGCATCGAATACCTGTTCGAAGCTTTGGCACGGAAGCGTCTCGGCGTTCGGGTTGAACCGCAACGCCGCGGCCTCGCTGTAAGCTCCGGGTTCTCCCTGATAGGCGATTCGCATAAGTAAAAAAAAAGCCATCATCCGCGGCTGCGGATGATGGCCCTTGGTAAATGTCTTTTTACACTCGGCCTAAAACATCCGCAGCTGCTGGACCGGCATCGCGGTGATGCCGGTCACCGTAACGACGACGGTGACAAACGAGCTGAGGATGGGCCGAAACGTCATGTTCGAGGAGTATTGTGGAAGCTACAGGTACATAATGTCAAATGAATTTTCATTAATGATTCATAAACATTCCTAATAGAAAGTCGAGCGTTTGCCCGTGTTTTCACGGGCTTGCTCGAGCCTGGCCGGATCGGACTGGACGACGCCAATCAACAGCAGGGCCGGAGCCGGCGGCGTGGTCATATCTCGCAGCCCGGAGAGAGTTACCTCGATGACCTGCTCGTCGGCCTGAGTGGCTTTGGCGACGACGATGCACGGCGTGTCGGCGGGCAGCCCAGCCTCCATCAACTGCTGCGCGAGGTCGGCTTCGTGGCCGCCCGGCATATAGATAGCCGCGGTGCCCCCTAGCGCCGCCACGGCCTTCCAATTCGGCGGCGGGTTGCCCTTGCACCGCTGAGCGGTCAGGAACACGAGCGCAGAACCGAGCCGGCGGTCGGTCAGCGAGATGCCGGCGGCCGCCGCGGCGCCGCTCGCCGCTGTGACGCCGGGGATGATCGTGAAGGGAATTCCGGCGGAGCGCAGCGCGTCCATTTCTTCGCTGGCTCGACCGAAGATGGTGCCGTCGCCACCCTTCAGTCGAACGACCGTTTCTCCGGCAACAGCATAGGTTCGCAGGCGTCGGTTGATCTCGTCCTGCGTGATCTGTCGCTCGCCGTGGCGCTTGCCGACGCACTCGACGCGCGCGGACGCCGGAATCAGCTCGAGAATGTCGGGCGTCAGCAGGTCGTCGTGCAGAACGGCGTCCGCCTGGCCAAGAATTCTCAGGGCCTTCAGCGTGAGGAGTTCCGGGTCGCCCGGTCCGGCTCCCACGAGATACACTTTTCCCTTGGATGCCGCCTCGGGTGACGCGTTCCCCAGCGCGAATTCCTGAAAGGCCTTCGCGCCGGCCAACTGGTGCAGCCGTTCACGGCGAACCTCCGGATCCATGGCCGCCGCGAACATCTCCTGCCGTGCGCTGCCCAGCAAAGCGACCCATTCCGCATACTCCGGCCCGAACTGACGCTCCAGTTCCTGGCGGAGGCGCTGCGCAAGCGCCGGGCTGTGACCGTTGGTGGATATCGCGATCTGCAAATCGCCGCGGTTGACGACAGCGCCGTAGTAGAAATCGCAGCGATCAGGATCGTCGACGGAATTGCAGAGGATGCCGCGCGCGTGCGCCTCATCGTGAATTCGAGCGGCCACTTCGGCCGGCACAGCGGCGATGACGAGCGTCATGCCGTCGAGGTCCTCCGGTCGAAACTCACGCGCAACCCATCGCAGTTTCTTTTCCGCGGACCACTTCGCGATTGATGCGGTCGCCCGGGGAGCCACGACGGTGACGTCCGCGCGGGACGCGAGCAGGGCCGACACCTTCGACTCACCAACCGATCCTGCCCCCACGAGTAGAACCGGCCGGCCCTCGAGCTTGATGAAGACCGGGAACAAACTCATGCTGCGCTCCCGATGCGCGCCGCTGCCAGCACACGGCGTGCCCGGAAGAAGCGGAACATCAGAATCGTGTCCACCACAACGACGGCTGCGAGCACGAGATAGGCGGACGGCCCGGGGATCACTTTCAGGTCTCGGAGAACCGTCGACGTGCCGAAGCCGACAATCCACGCATCGAAGCTCATGCAAATCCGCCTGAATGTTTCGGGAGGCATGTGACGGATGATCCAAGTGCCAATCGGAACGCCTATCAGAACGCTCGGAAGGATGTAGGGGATCAGCATCATGCTCTGGACGCTATAGATCCCGGCGAAGTAGTAGGCCACAGCCGTGAAAGACGACTCGGCCAATCGCACCAGACCGAGCCCGGCGCGGAACTCCTGCTTCACGAATCCCTGATTGTTCAACATCAAGGCGAGGGGGGGGCCGGAAATCGTGGTCACCGAATACAGGACGCCGACACCGCCGCCAAACGCCAGGTTGGCCTTGCCTTCAGCTTTGATTGGCCGGCGGAACCCGCCTGCCTGAATTAGGATCAACGGTAGTACGACGATGTAGGTCCACAGCTTCATCCAGCCGGGATTCAGATACGCGAGGAGCCACGTGCCGGCGATGACGCCAGGGACGAGACCAATAATCATCGGGAGCACGCGTCGCCACACGACATGAAGCTTGTCGCGATTCACCCAGAGGACATTCGCGTTGAGCAGCACCTCCAGCAGCACGAGTGCCGGATTCAGGACGCGATTGGTGAGAAACAACAGCGCGAGCGGAACCGTGATCGACGAAAACCCATAGCCGAGCGCGCCGTTGATGGAGGCCGCCACCAACGTGATACCCGCAAGCGCAAATAGTTCTGGTGACATCGGCTATTCGCCCCCGCCCGTCGACGGCGCCGTGCTGGCCACGACATGCAGCCCGCACTCTTTCGTTTCCGGATGCTCCCACCACCACCGGCCAGCCCGCTCGTGCTCGCCAGGCTGAACCGCGCGAGTGCACGGCCCGCAGCCGATGCTTGGATATCCGCGATCGTGCAGCGCGTTATACGGCACGTTGTGCTCGCGAATGTACTTCCACACATCGCCGGAGGTCCAGTCGGCCAGAGGGTTTACCTTCACCAGCTGGTTCGAGCTGTCCCACTCGATCTTGTGAACGTCGGTGCGTGTAACGGACTGCTCGCGCCTGAGGCCCGTCATCCACGCGTCGAGGCCAGCCAGGGCGCGGCGAAGGGGCTCCATCTTGCGGACACCGCAGCAGAGTTTGCGATTCTCGACCGAGTGATAGAACAGATTCAGCCCACGCTCGGCGACCATCAGCTGGATAGCCTCAGCCTGAGGGAAATACACCTCGACGGCCGCACCGTATTTTTCACGCGTCGCATCCATCACGTTGTAGGTTTCCTGCGGCAACCGCCCGGTATCGAGCGTAACAATGCGCGCCTTGGAGTCGACCTTCATCAGCATGTCGATCAGCACCATGTCCTCGGCGCCGAAGCTCGACGACAGTGCGATCTTCCGGCCAAACCGCTGGTGCGCGAGACGCACAACCTCCTGCGCGGGCATGGGCCCAGCCTGCGCGGTAAGTGTCGAAACCAGTTGCTCTTCCATCTCCGTGGCCATCATACCCAATCCGGCTAGGACTCGTTCTTTAGATGCGGAAAGCGGCCCTTCGGACTCAAGTCGAGGCGCGGCAGGATCCGCTCGTAGGCCTTGAACATCTCGTCCACCATTCGCGGAACCTTGTTGGATCGCTGATAGACCCACCCGGTGTGTCTCACGAGTTTTTCGCCGGAGATCCTCGCGCAGAAGAGCTGCCGGCTCCGGACTTCGCGCGCGACAGCTTGATACGGAATGATCGTCACGCCCATCTCGGACCGCACCAGCGCCTTGAGTATTTCGACGTTCTCCGTCTCCATGACGATGCGCGGCTCGATCCCTGCTTTGAGGAAGAACGCATCCACCACCCGCCGGGAATTCGACACGGCCTCGAAGAGCACGAAGGGCTCCTGGGCAAGGTCCTGCGGCACGATCTTCTTCTTCTTGGCGAGTGGATGCGATGGATGTGCCACCAACAGCATCTCCTCTTCCATCGCGGGTACCGTCACAAGTTCCGGCTCGCTCACCGGCAGCGTAATGAAACCCAGATCGGCGGCTCCGCTACGGATCTCGCCCAATAGACGCACTGAGGTCCCCGTGATCAGCTTGACTTCGATACCCGAGTGCTGCCGGCGATATTCCTGGAGCAAGGCCGGAAACACGTACATGCAAACGGTCATGCCGCCTGCCAGGCGGAGCGTGCCACTCAGGGTCTGCTGGCTCTCGCCGATTACCGTGATCGTTTCCTTGATGTCGCCGAACACGCGGTGACTCAGCTTCAGCAGGGCATCGCCGGCGGGTGTGATGCGGATTCGGCGTCCGACCCGCTGGAAGATGGTTTCGTTCAGCTCTTCTTCGAGCAGCAGAATCTGCCGGCTGATCGCCGACTGCGACACCCGCAACTTGCGGCCCGCGCCGGTGAACGACCCCGTCTCGGCAATCGCCTGCACGATCTCGAGCTGCCGGAGATCCATCTCTGGAATGATATCTGAATCACATATGCCATAGAATCCACCACGCCATGTCGGCCCCTCGCGTCCTTCTCTTCGATCTCGCCGGAGTGATCCTGGACTTCCGCGGAGTTGAATCCCTTCACGAGTTGTCCGGCGGACGGGTCGGACGCGAGGCTGTTTTCCGCTTCTGGTCCGTGTCGCCATGGGCGGATCGTCTTCACCGCGGTGTCTGTTCGCCGGAAGAGTTCGCCGAGGGTGCGGTCAACGAATTTTCTCTCTCGATCGCGCCACAGGACTTTCTGGCAGCGTTTCGCGGATGGTGCCGTGGCCCGTATCCCGGCGCCTTCGAACTGCTCGACTCGCTGCGCCCCCTCTATCGCGTCGCTTGTCTAAGCAACACCGACGAACTCCACGTTGAGCAATTCCGCACGTTCGCGATTCACGAGCATTTCGACGAGTGTTTCTTCTCGAACGAGATCGGCCTCCGCAAGCCAGATCCGGCCTGCTACCTCTACGCTGCCCGCGCGCTCGACGTTCTTCCCGAGGACATCGCTTTTTTTGACGACAACAATGAATGCGTAGAGGGCGCAACGGCCGTTGGCATGCGCGCGCATCAGGTTCTTGGATGTGAAGCGCTGAAGGCGAAGCTCGAGGAGCTTACAATCGTCGCAGGTCGCAACAGCGCGACGCGATAGAGCGAAAGGCTGTCACTGCGCGAGCAAGTGCCTCGCCAGGCGGGTGTAGTCCTCGACTGCCCTCTGCAGATCGCCAATCGCCACGTGCTCGTGATCGGTGTGCGCCACGTGGATCGATCCAGGGCCGTAGAGCAGAGGCGTTCCCCACCTGGACAGAAATGGGATATCAGTCGTGTAGGGAAACGTCGCGGTGTCGAAGCCAGATACGCTCGGCATCGTGACGGGAGGTACCTCCAACACCTCGTCGACCTCCACGAGAGGCGTCAGCGCCGTGAGGGCCTTACGAAGTCCTGGCACATCGGCCACCGTGCGAAAGCAGAGCTCTGCCTCCGCGTCCGCAGAGATCACATTCGGCGCAACGCCGCCCTTCAATACGCCTACTGAATAGTGCGTCCGCCCCAGGAGAGGATCGCTCGGCAGCTCAATCGCGCGAAGCGCGACGAGCGCATCAACGAGCTTGTCGATTGCCGAATCGCCAAGTTCCGGGTACGAGGAGTGGGCCGCGCGGCCTTTTGCGATCAGATTGATCCGCAAGACGCCCCGCGTGGCGATGCCGAGCCGGTTATCGGTCGGCTCGCCGTTGATTAGATACTTGGACCCGGATGCCAGCTGCTGTGCGAGCTTGGCCCCGTCGCTGCCACGTTCCTCGCCGACTACGAACAGCAGCCCGACGTTGGAAATGCCTTCACGCCGGAGCATCTCAGCCGCCGCCACTTGCGATGCGGCCGCACCTTTCGCGTCGCACGATCCACGGCCAAAAAGGTTGTCACCCTGGATTCGGCTCGGAAAGAACGGTGGAACGCAGTCGAGATGCGTCGACATCACCACGTCGGCCTTGCCAACCGCGGCGTAGATATTCCGGCGATTCCCTTCGACGATTTGCTCGACGACGTCGTAGCCCGCACCGCTGAGCAGCGTGGCTAGCCATAGAACCGCTTCGCCTTCCCGTCCGGTTGTCGAGTCGATGTCGACGAGCCCGCGGGTGACGGCGACGACATCGGTTAAATCAAACACGGACACCCCGGACGGTGACCGTCGATAGGCGATAGGCGATAGGCGATAGACAATGAACTGTCGACGCTGGACGATCGACGATCGACGATCGACGATCGACGATCGACGATCACCGCACCCACTCTTCGAGGCTCGTGCGGGCGTCGGTTTTCTCGTCTCGGTACTTGACGATGACCGGCGTCGAAAGGCTGAGGCCCCATTGGGGCCCCATGCCCTGAGTCACGGCGCGCGAGCCCGGAACGACGACGGCGCCTTCGGGAACGACGAGCGGCCTATCGCCCTCCGGTTTGATGATGCGTCCCTTCGGCAGATCGTATAGAGGCGTCGAGCCCGTCAGGATGGTACCGGCACCGATCACGGCGCGCGACTTCACGACGACTCCTTCGTAAAGACCAGTGTTCCCGCCTATCAGCACTTCATCTTCGATAATCACCGGAATCGCGCCGACCGGCTCGATGACTCCGCCGAGTTGAGCTCCGGCACTGACGTGCACGCGTGTGCCAACCTGCGCGCACGAGCCGACGAGCGCATGCGAATCGATCAGGCTGAAGTCGCCGACATAGGCACCGATGTTGATGTACATCGGCGGCACACAAATGACACCCTTGCCGATGTACGCCCCATCGCGAATCGCGGATCCTCCGGGTACGACCCGCACGCCCATGTCCACGTGCATCTTCTTCAGCGGCAGGGTGTCTTTGTCGCTGAAGAACAAGCGCCGCTCAGCCGTGACGAGCGACAGGTCGACCAGGTCGCCACACCGGAAGCCGATCAGGATTCCCTGCTTGACGAACGTATTGACGCGCCAGCCTGTCGAGGTAGAGGGATCGGGCTCGGCCGAGCGGATCCGGCCAGCGGAGAGCTCTTCGCGTAGCTTCGCAAAAACAGACCGGCACTCTTCCTTGTTCGCCGATACGCCTTCGTGAAACAGCCGTTCGATCTCTCGCGCGAGCTGACTCGACGCCGGATCGGTCACGCGCTCACCCTGGAGGTGAGCAAGCCCTGCTCGCTGAGCACGCTCAAGATCTTCTCGCGCGACTCGCGGCGCGGCGGCACCATCGGGAGCCGATAAATCTCTTCCAGCAGTCCCATCGCGGCCATCGCGGACTTCACCGGAATCGGGTTCGATTCGACGAAGTTGATCAACATCAACGGCAGCAGCGCGTCGTGCAGTTTTCGCGCCGAAGCGAAATCGCCGCTCTCGGCGGCCTCGACCATTTGCGCCATCCCTCGGGGCACCTCGTTCGATGCGACGGAAATGACGCCACGGCCGCCCACAGCCATCAGCGGGAGCGTAATCGCATCGTCTCCAGACAGCACGATGAAGTCGGCGGGAACGGCCCGGCAAATCTCACACATCTGCTGAATGTTGCCGGAGGCCTCCTTCACGCCAATGACCTTCGGAATCGTGGCAAGGCGAGCCAGCGTGTTCGCGTCGATATTGCACCCTGTCCGCCCGGGGACGTTGTAGAGCACAATTGGCAGAGCCGTGCTCTGCGCGATCGCCTTGAAGTGCTCGTAGAGGCCATCAGGCGTGGGCTTGTTGTAGTACGGAGTCACGGATAGCAGGCCGTTCGCGCCAGCACGCTCCATCAGGCGCGCCGAGTGAACGACCTCTCGAGTGTCGTACCCGCCCGCGCCTGCGAGAACCGGCACGTTGCCGCGCGCTTCTTCAACGCAAATCTCGACGACCCGAATTCGCTCCTCTTCGGTCAGTGTCGGGCTCTCGCCGGTCGTTCCGCAGGGAACCAGGAAGTGAACGCCTCCCTCGATCTGACGCCTCGCGAGTCGTCGCACGCCCGCTTCGTCAACAGCGCCCGCCTTCGTGAATGGCGTCACAACCGCGGTACCTACGCCGGTAAAAGCTGTTCTCATAAAAAACCTCAGTGGCTTCGGGCTTCGGGCTCCTGGCCCTCGGCCAGTGGACGAGGCCAAAAGACTGAAGCCGGAAGTCAGGAGTCGTCGTTAGTCCAGTCCCAGAACATCGCGGATCGTAAACCACCCGCGCTTCCCGTGCACCCATTTTGCGGCTTGCAGCGCGCCCTGCGCGAACGCGGCGCGATCGCGGTTGGTGTGCGTCATCGTAATCGTCTCGAAGGGCCCGTCGAATCCGATCGTATGTGTGCCGGGAATCGACCCTGCACGGCTCGACGCCATGTCGATCTGGCCCGCGTAGCCGGTGGCTTCCATTGCTTTCCGCAGCGTGATGGCCGTCCCGGACGGAGCATCCTTCTTGGCCGAGTGATGCATCTCGTGAATCCACGCACCGTACTCCGGGTACGGCGCGAACATTCTTGCCGCCTGTTCCGCAAGGCTCTGGAAAAGCGCCACTCCAAGCGAGAAGTTTGACGCCGCCACGACGCCAATTCCCGCATCGGCAGCGACCCGCTTCATCTCGCCTTCGTTTGCCTGCCAGCCCGTCGTGCCAATCACGATGTTCATCTTGCGCGCCGCAAGCCTGGGCAGATTCTCGGCAACGGCCGACGGCACGGAGAACTCGACGGCCACGTCGGCGTCCGGCGCCGAGGGGATGCCGACACCGCCGATATTGTTCGTGTCGTCAAGCCGGCCGACCACCTCGAACCCGTAGTCAGGCGCGAGGCGCTCCACAAGCTTGCCCATTCTGCCGTAGCCCACCAGTAAAAGACGCATTAGGCTCCAGGCTCCGGGCGCCGGCCTCCGGGCCAGAAGCCGGGAGTCCGTAGCCGGAAGTCGTTCAGTTTCAGTCGAACAGCTTTTCCGCGAGCATCAACTCGGCATTCAATACCGCCGCGCCGGCGGCGCCGCGGACCGTATTGTGCCCCAACGCCACGAACTTGTAGTCGAAAACCGGGCACGGCCTCACTCGGCCGATGAACACGGCCATTCCCCCCTCGCGCTCGACGTCGAGTCTGGGCTGCGGACGATTGGGTTCATCCATCACTTGTACCGGCTGCTTCGGCGCCGAGGGACAGCCAAGCTGCTGCGGCTTCGCCGTGAAGCCGCGGAACGCCGCCTTCAGGTCTTCGAGCGACGGTTTGTTGGTGAACTGCACGCTGATGGTTTCGGTGTGACCGTTGATCACCGGCACACGCGTGGTCTGCGCACTGACAACCATCGGGTGCGGCACGACGCGATCGGTCTGCAGCGTCCCCATGATTTTGAGTGACTCGGTCTGTATCTTCTCTTCCTCGCCGTCGATGAACGGCACGAGGTTGCTGAGGATATCGAGCGACGCCACGCCAGGGTACCCTGCACCCGATACCGCCTGCATCGTTGAAATCATCACCCGGGCTGGCTCGAAGTGACGGGCAGCTGCAAGGGCCATTACCAAAGGAACCGTCGCACAGTTTGGATTGGTCACGATGGCGCCCTTCCATCCCTTGGCTTGCTGCTGCAGCGGAATGAGCTTCAGGTGGTCGGGGTTGACCTCGGGGACCAGCAGCGGCACGAACTGCTCCATTCGGTAGTTGCGCGCGTTACTGACGACGAAGTGGCCCGCCGCGGCAAACTCCCGTTCGATTTCCCCGGCAACCTTGGAGTCGAGCCCAGAGAACATGATGCGGGGCGCCCTGCCGGGAGCGGCGGCCTCGACCACCATGTCGTCAACCTCCGCAGGACGCGGCGCCGACAGACGCCAGGCCAGATCGCGATACTTCTTTCCTTCCGACCGCTCGCTGGCACCCAGCCAGGCGATGCGAAACCATGGATGATTCGCCAGTTGCATGATGAACTGCTGGCCCACCATGCCGGTTGCGCCAAGAATCCCTACGTCCAATCTGCGGGAGACCACTGCTACCTCCATTGTGCCGCGTCGCGGCTGATGCCGTCCGACAAGCGAGCGGGCAAAAAAAAACCCGCCGGCTGGTTAGGTCGGCGGGGTTCTGAAGCTCGGTTTTACTGCTGTTTAGGCGCCGAGCGCACACATACCACCGACTCTGCAAATTCCGGTCGTCGGAACCCGCTTTCGAGTTGTTACGGTGGTTTTCTTGGTGCGCCCGATCATTATTTCGTAAGTATATCACGCAGGGGCTTCTGGCTCCGGACTCTGGGCTCCAGGCCAGGAGCCGGAAGTCTGAAGTCCGGAGCCGATCTTGATTCTCAAGGGCCCCGGTGTTAATCTAGGACCAAATAGGTCGGATTTACCAGACCCTGTTTACCATGATCCAAATCAGCCAGAACGCGGCCAATCAGATTCACAAGATGCTGACCAAAAACGGCCTCCCGGGCGGCGGTCTCCGGATTGGCATCAAGGCCGGTGGATGCTCCGGGTACGAGTACATTTTCGCGTGGGAGCCGGACGCCCGGCCGAGCGATCAGATCTTCACTGGACCAGAAGGCGCTCGAATTTTCGTCGATCCCAAGAGTTACACCCTGCTGCAGGGCACCGAGCTCGACTACGACACGAGCCTGATGAGCCGCGGCTTCATGTTCAGCAACCCCAACGCCAAAAGCACGTGCGGCTGCGGGCTTTCGTTCAACGCCTAACCGAGGCTTATGTCCACATCCACAGAATCCATTGAAGAACTCGCCACGCGTGAATACAAGTACGGGTTCGTCACCGACATCGAAGCCGAAGAACTTCCCAAGGGGCTGAGCGAAGACGTCGTGCGGATGATTTCCGCAAAGAAGAACGAGCCGGAGTGGCTGCTCGAGTGGCGACTGAGGGCGTTTCGTATCTGGCAGAAGATGAAGGAGCCGGCCTGGCACAACCTGAAAATCAGCCCGATCGACTATCAGGACATCATCTACTACTCGGCGCCAAAGCAGAAGCCGACGTTGAAGAGCCTCGACGAGGTTGATCCTGAAATCCGGAAGACGTTCGACAAGCTCGGCATCCCCCTCGAAGAGCAGAAGCTCTTCTCCGGCGTGGCGGTGGACGCCGTGTTTGACAGTGTTTCGGTCGCGACGACATTCAAGGCGAAGCTGGCCGAAGTCGGCATCATCTTCTGCTCGTTCTCGGAGGCCGTGCAGCAGCATCCCGATCTGGTGAAGAAGTACCTCGGATCGGTCGTGCCGCACACTGACAATTTCTTTGCCGCGCTGAACTCCGCGGTCTTCTCCGACGGCTCGTTCGCCTACATTCCCAAGGGTGTTCGCTGCCCGATGGAGCTCTCGACCTACTTCCGCATCAACGCAAAAGGATCCGGGCAGTTCGAGCGCACGCTGATCGTCGCCGAGGACGGCGCGTACGTGAGTTACCTCGAGGGCTGCACTGCCCCCATGCGTGACGAGCATCAGCTGCATGCCGCCGTTGTCGAGCTCGTGGCGCTCGATAACGCGACGATCAAGTATTCGACGATTCAAAACTGGTATCCGGGCGACAAGGACGGCAAGGGCGGCATCTACAACTTCGTGACCAAGCGCGGCGCGTGCATCGGCGTCAATTCGAAGATCACGTGGACGCAGGTGGAAACAGGATCGGCCATTACGTGGAAGTACCCGAGCTGCATCCTGCAGGGAGACAATTCGATCGGCGAGTTCTATTCGGTCGCGACGACGAACAACATGCAGCAGGCCGACACCGGCACGAAGATGGTGCATCTCGGCAAGAACACCCGCAGCACCATCGTCTCGAAAGGCATCTCCGCCGGCAGGGGCCAGAACACTTACCGGGGCCAGGTGAGGATTGCGAAGAAGGCGGAGGGCGCCCGCAACTACTCGCAGTGCGATTCCCTGCTCATCGGCGACAAGTGCGGCGCCCACACGTTTCCGTACCTCGAGATCGGCAACACGAGCGCCCGCGTCGAACATGAGGCGTCCACGTCGAAAATTGGCGAGGAGCAGATTTTCTACTGCCGCCAGCGGGGGCTCTCGGCCGAAGACGCCGTGAACATCATCGTCAGCGGTTTCTGCAAGGACGTCTTCCGCGAACTGCCGATGGAGTTCGCCGTTGAAGCCCAGAAGCTTCTCGGCGTCAGCCTCGAAGGGTCGGTCGGGTAGATCGTCGATCGTCGATCGTCGATCGTCCATCGTCCATCGTCGATCGTCATGAGGATTAGCGAATGTTAGAGATCAAGAATCTGCAGGTTCGTGCGGGTACGAAGGACATCTTGCGCGGCATCAGTCTGTCCGTTGGCGCCGGCGAAGTACACGCCATCATGGGTCCCAACGGATCCGGGAAAAGCACACTGGCCCGCGTGCTGGCGGGACACGCCGAGTACGAAGTGGTTGGCGGCTCGGTCAGCTACAACGGCAAGGATCTTCTCGAGATGGCGCCGGAGGATCGCGCGCGCGAAGGCGTCTTCATGGCTTTTCAGTACCCGGTCGAGATTCCCGGAGTAAATAACTCGTATTTCCTCAAAGCCGCCGTCAACGCCAAGAGAAAGCATCAAGGGCTGCCGGAACTGGACGCCATGGAGTTCATGGTGCTCCTCAGGGAGAAAGCCAACATCCTGCATCTGGATCCGACGCTGCTCAGCCGTCCGGTAAACGAGGGCTTTTCCGGCGGCGAGAAGAAGCGGAACGAGATCTTCCAGATGGCCGTGCTCGAGCCAAGGCTGGCGGTACTCGACGAGACCGACTCGGGGCTCGACATCGACGCCCTGAAGACCGTGGCAGAGGGCGTGAACGCGATGCGCTCACCTGAGCGGGCGATCATCGTCGTCACGCACTATCAAAGGTTGCTGAACTACATCATCCCGGACTTCGTTCACGTGCTCCAGGATGGACGCATCGTGCGATCGGGCGGCAAGGATCTCGCGCTTCACCTCGAAGAAAAGGGTTACAGCGGCATCGAAGCCGCCCAGCCACAGTTGATGTAACACGGAGCGTATTCAGAAATGTCACAGGTCGTCGAACGAGAAAGACCCGCCAGCCCGCAACTCGCGCACTACACCGCGGAGTATCAGCGGGCGGTTGGGCAGACCCCGGCGCAACCGCGATGGGTTCTCCAGGCACGCGAACACGCGATCGCGCAGTTCGAGCGCCTTGGCTTCCCGACGAGCCGCCTCGAACAGTGGCGCTTCACAAGCGTCGCGCCGATTGCGGACCGGACGTTTAACCTTGCAACAGACGGCGTCGCCAAGCTCGACAAGACCCTCGCGTTGCCCATGAGCGACGACCCGGCGCTTGCTGTGCTGGTGAATGGGCGTTTCAATGCTCAGTTGTCGTCGTTGGCGGGTCTGCCCACAGGCGTGAAGGTCCTGGGTCTCGAAGATGTCCTCGCGTCGAATCCAGGGCTGGTCGAGCCCTATCTCGCCAGGCTGACCCCCACGCAGACCAACGCGTTCACGTCGCTGAACACGGCATTTCTGCGGGACGGCGTCGTCATCAGCATCGCTCCGCACGTGGTGCTCGAACAGCCTATCGAAGTCGTCTTCGCCGCCGTTGCCGAAGGCACAGCGTCCGTGTCGCATCCGCGTCTCTTGATCGTCGCCGGGGAGTCATCGCAAGCCACGATTCTCGAACGGTACGTCGGGACGGGATCGGCGTTCACGAACGCCGTCGGCGAGATCTGGCTGGGCGCCAACGCAACGATCGATCATTACAAACTGCAGGAAGAGCCGGCCGAATCGTTCCATATCGCCAGCATGCTGCTGCACAGCGCGCGCAGTGGAACGTTTTCGTCTCATTCGTTGACCTTTGGCGGCGGGCTCGTCCGAAACGAAGTCGTGGCCGTTCTGGATGGTGAGGGTATCGACTGCACGCTGAATGGCCTGTACCTGGGGCGAGGGCGACAGCTGATCGACAACCACACGACGATCGATCACGCTATGCCCCATTGCGGCAGCCACGAGGTCTACAAGGGCATCCTGGCCGATCACTCGCGCGCCGTCTTCAACGGCAAGATCATCGTCCGACCAGACGCACAAAAGACCGATGCGAAGCAGACCAACAAGGCGCTGCTCCTGTCCGACGATGCGAACATCAACACGAAACCCGAGCTGGAAATCTTCGCGAACGACGTGAAGTGCACGCATGGCGCCGCCGTCGGTCAGCTCGACGAAGACGCGATGTTCTACCTGCGCTCCCGTGGTCTGGGCGTTGCCGAATCCCGGGCGATGCTGATTCGCGCGTTTGCCGGCGATATCCTGAACCGCGTGAAGATTGCGCCTGTGCGGGAACACCTGGGAAACATCCTCACCGACCACCTGCCCCATGTCGACTAACGTCGCTTCGGCCTTCGACGTCCAGCGAATCCGCCGCGACTTCCCCATTCTGACGCAGCGGATCCACGGGAAGCCGCTCGTCTACCTCGACAACGCCGCGACCACGCAGAAGCCGCAGGCCGTCATCGATGCGATGGTGCGCAGCTACGCCGAGGACAACGCCAACATCCATCGCGGTGTCCACCTGCTGAGCGAGCGTGCCACGCAGGCCTACGAAGAAGCGCGCGTCAAGATCCAGAAGTTCCTGAACGCGCCCAACGCGAGAGAAATCATCTTCGTCCGCGGAACGACCGAGGGGATCAACCTTGTCGCGCAGACCTACGGGCGCGTCAACGTCGGCCGCGGTGACCAGGTGCTCATCACGCACATGGAGCATCACTCGAACATCGTGCCCTGGCAGATGATCTGCGAGGAAAAGGGCGCTGAGTTGAAGGTCCTGCCCATCACGGATGAGGGCGAGCTTCGAATGGACCTCCTCGACGGCCTGCTGACCGACAGGACGAAGATCGTCGCGGTGGCCCATGTGTCCAACTCGCTCGGCACCATCAACCCCATCAAGGTGATCGTCGAAAAGGCACACCAGCGCGGAATTCCGGTGCTGGTCGACGGCGCGCAGGCCGTCGCGCACATGCCGGTCGACGTGCAGGCGCTCGGCTGCGATTTCTACGCGATGTCGGGCCACAAGCTCTTTGGGCCCACGGGGATTGGCGTGCTGTATGGGCGACTGACGCTGCTGGAAGCGATGCCCCCGTATCAGGGTGGCGGCGACATGATTAGCGCGGTGACATTCAAGAAGACTACGTACAACGCAGTGCCAAACAAGTTTGAAGCAGGCACGCCAAATATCGCCGGCTCGGTGGGTCTCGGCGCGGCCATCGACTACCTGAAGGCGCTTGATTTCACCGCAGTGTCCGCCCACGAGCGCGAGTTGCTCGCGTACGGAACCCGCGTGCTCGGCGCAGTCCCGGGCGTTCGCATCGTGGGTACCGCATCCCACAAGGCCAGTGTGCTGTCGTTCGTCATGGACGACGTGCATCCTCACGACATCGGCACGATCCTCGACCAGGAAGGTGTGGCAATCCGGACCGGCCATCACTGTACTCAGCCGCTCATGGAACGGCTGTGCGTGCCGGCCACCGCGCGCGCCTCGCTGGCGCTGTACAATACGAAAGAGGAGATCGATGCGCTCGTTGGCGCTCTTGCGAAGGTGCGGGAAATCTTCGCCTAGCGGGCACTGAGCCACGAGCGGCGACAACTAATGGATTTACGAGAGCTCTATCAGGAAGTGATCCTCGACCACAACAAGCGGCCGAGAAACTTTCGCGTGCCCGATCCGGTGAACCGAAGGGCCGAAGGGTACAACCCGCTCTGCGGCGACAAGATCACCGTCTTCCTGTATGTCGAGGGCGATGTCATCAAGGACCTCGGCTTTCAGGGCACGGGGTGTGCCATTTCCAAAGCGTCCGCGTCGATGATGACCGATGTGCTGAAGGGCAAGACCCTCGAAGACGCCAACCGGTTCTTCGACCAGTTCCACGACATGGTCACCGCCCCGGCCACCGCCGAGGTCAAGTCGGACCACCTCGGAAAGCTCGCGGTGCTCTCCGGTGTGCGCGAGTATCCCATGCGCGTGAAATGCGCGAGCCTCGCGTGGCACACGATGAAGGCCGCCATGCAGGCGGAAAACAATGTCGTCTCCACTGAGTAAGGACGAACCCCTGAACGACCGGATCATTCCGCTCGCCGACGTGCCTGCACCGAGCCAGCCCCTATCAGCGGCACCGGCGTCCGAGGCCCCTTCGGCGCCGTTCTCGCGCGACCCTTTGAACACGCTGAAATTCACGCCCCAGATCGTCGAGGCGCTGGCCCTGGTGTACGACCCCGAGATTCCCGTGAACATCTACGAACTGGGACTCATCTACGATATCGATGTCGACGCCGAGGCGAACGTGCACGTGCGCATGACGCTGACCGCACCGGCATGTCCCTCTGCTCAGGCCATTCCACTCGACGCGGAGCGGCGCATCAGAGAGGTCGAGGGGTTGAAGGACGTGAAGGTCGAAGTCGTGTGGGATCCGCCATGGACCAAGGACCGGATGTCCGACGCGGCCAAGCTTGCGCTCGGAATGCTCTAGACGCCACGGTCATTCCGCGGGTTCCACCCAGTGCCGTGTCAACACCGTCATTACCGGGTACCGATTTCTCACCTCGACCACCTTATCGTAGTAGTCCTTCTTGGAGAACTCGCCCACGAGGTACCGATCCCGAAGCAGACGCAGCTCGTATCGGTAGACATCATTCACCACGGCTCGCGCGGTCGTGGGTGGGGTGGAAGGTTTCGGCACAACCCCGTGGCTGGCGAGCAGGACAAGAATGTGTGGTTTGTAACGGTACACCATTGACCAACGATAATACCTAGGATTCGTGAGTCCGCGCCGGCCCAAGAAGGCCTCACACCTCGCGACTGCTCTCATAGAACACAGCTCGGACGCCATCGCGCTGGTGAACGAGGTGGGCGCCGTCCTGTACGCCAATCCCGCCACCGCAAAGATGGTCGGCCTCCCCATCGCGGACATCGTGGGAGCGAATGTCTTCCGATGGGTCCACGACGAAGACATGTTGTCGTTCCAGACGAATTTCAACCAGAGCCTCGAGTTGGCTGGAGTCCCCGTCAAGAACCACTTCCGGCTTCGGCACTCCGACGGCACCTGGCGCGACATCGAAAGCGTCGGCGTCAATCGTCTTTCCGATCCGGCGATCCGCGGGGTCATCATCAACTACCGCAACGTCACCGAAAGCCGTCGAGCCGAGGAAGCCTTGCGGCTCGGAGAAGAACGCTTCCGCCAGTTGACGGAGCAGGGAACAGACATCATCTACAACTGCGACCTGCAGGGGCATTTCACGTTCGTCAATCGCACCGCCATCAAGCTCCTGAACTACTCCGAGCAGGAGCTCATCGGGCGCCACTTCCTGACGCTGATTCGACCGGACTATCGGGAGCGCACAGGCGCATTCTATGAGCGGCAACGGTCCCAACACGTGCCTTCTACCTATTTCGAGCTGCCTGTGGTGGCAAAGAACGGCACGGACATCTGGATTGGCCAGAGCGTGCAAATCGTGGAGAGCAACGGTCGTCCGGTCAGCGTCCAGGCCATCGCGCGCGACATCACTCAACGCCTTGCGCTCGAGGAACAACTCCGACAGGCCCAGAAAATGGAAGCCATTGGACGTCTGGCCGGTGGCGTGGCGCACGACTTCAACAACGTGCTGACCGCCATTCTGGGATCAGCCGACCTGCTCTCGATGCAGCTCGACCCGAAAGACCCCAGGTGGGAGGAAGCGGACGCCATCAGGCGGGCGGCCGACCGTGGCGCCGCCCTCACCCGGCGGCTTCTGTCGTTCGGCCGTCCGAGACCGGCGACGGTGACGGTGGTCGATCTGATCGCTGCTGTGGCGAGCATCGAGCCCATGCTGCGGAGGCTCATCGTCGACAAGATGACGATCACCGTGACGTCACCTGAGGGATCGATTCTCGTGCGTGCCGACGAAAGCCAACTGAATCAGATTCTGCTGAACCTCGTCATCAATGCGCGCGACGCCATGCCCGACGGCGGCACCGCAGGCATCGAAACCGGTGTCGTCAATCTCGAGGAATCCCGCGCGAGGAAACTCGGGGTTGTCCCTGGCCCGTACGCCAGGCTGACCGTGCGCGACACCGGCGAGGGCATTCCGGCCGACGTCATCGCGCACCTGTTCGAGCCGTTCTTCACGACCAAGCCACCCGAGCAAGGTACCGGCCTCGGGCTCTCGATTGTCTATAGCATCGTGACCAGTCTGGGTGGAGCGATCGACGTGCAGAGCGACGTCGGAAAAGGTGCGGTGTTTACGATCTTTCTGCCGCTGGTTACTTCTTCTTAGCCTCCGCGACGATCTTCTCGGCAATCGGCAGGCTGACGGCGCAGCTGGGATCGTTGATACGGCACTGAGCCACCGTCAGGCCACAGCCGCAGTCACATTTCTGTTCGTTCAACTGCTTCAAAGCAGCGACCTTCTGGTCCGGTTTCAACGTATCGAGCTTCAATCCGGGCACATCAGTTGCCTGCGCCTGATCGGACAGCGAGCCGTCGGCCGACGCGGCGACATGCTCCACATCTGCGTCCACGGGAAGCTTGGCGAGATAGCGGGTTTCGAGCTCGACGATGGCCGCATTCAGGCGCCCAACGTGCTTCTGCACCATCTTCATGTCCGGATCGAGCGTGAATGTCGTCGGAAGAGCGTAGATACCTGGAAACAGGGTCCCGAGCTCGGCGGTCTCCATCACAACGGGATAATTCATCCCGTGTTCGGCAACGAACTTCGACACCGTCTCGACGGGCCCCTCGTCTGACGACACACCAATAATCAGAAGATGATCCTTGTATCGCTCCTGCAGCTTGATCAGATCGGGGATCTCGTCTCGGCACGGCGGACACCATGTGGCCCAGAAGTTGACCAGCACGACCTTACCGTCGAAGTCATCGCTGTCGAGGGTTCGCCCGTCGATGGTTTTCAACACCAGGCGAGGAATCGTCCCGGGGTCCTTTATGAACCTCAGCTTCGCCCTGCCACCGGCTACGGGCGCAGACGTCAGCTGCTGGCTGACCTGGCGGGTATAGCGAACAGCCATGAACGTGCCCACCGCCACGGCCACCAGAATCACGAGCGCAATCAGAAACTTTTTCATCGCTGACTCACAGGGCCGACTGGCGTGCGCCCGACGTCTGCGGGACGGCCGCCGGCAGATCGGGCGTGAAGTCCTCGCCGGGATTCACGAATCGATCGATCTCAATTTTATACTGCTTATCGTAAAGCTGCCGATACCGGCCGTTGG
>JAMQPK010000039.1 GCA_023717525.1 Vicinamibacterales bacterium
TTTCCCACAACGGCTGGTCCCGACTCCACACAAATGCTCAACGCATATATACCAATCGCTATCTTCCTGCTCGTCGCCATCGGGTTCGCGTTGTTCACCCTGTTGATGTCGCAGCTGGTCCAGTCGAAGAAATACAACAAGGTCAAGCTGGAGCCGTACGAATGCGGGATCGAGCCTCAGACCGACGCGCGCGATCGCTACAGCGTGCGCTACTACCTGGTCGCGATGTTGTTCGTGATTTTCGACGTGGAAACCGTCTTCATGTTTCCCTGGGCCGTTAATGTCGACGAGCTCGCCCTCTTCGGGTTGATCGAAATGGTCGTGTTCCTGGCAATTCTCGTTGCCGGCTACGTGTACGCCTGGAAGAAGGGCGCCCTGGACTGGGCCTAGATGTCTGACGAACCGAAGGACCCCACACCACCACCTGCGGCGGCGGATAAACCTGCTGCCGCAAAACCGCCAGCGCCGGCCGCGAAACCGGCTGCTCCGGCTGCGGCCCACGACATGAAACCGGCGCCGCCGTCGGGGCCAACCGATCCTGCGCCGCCGGCCGGCATGGCTGTACCGGCATTTGTCAGCGCGATCGAGGCCGCGATTCCCGGGAGCGTCACGCAAGTCAGCTATTACGTTGGCGACTGGGCGGTGATCGTCCCCGCCGACAAGCTGCTGGAGGTGGCGAGATTCCTTCGCGACAGCCGTGAAACGGCGTTCGATTTTTGCAGCGATGTGACGGCATCGGACTGGCCGCCTCGACCCCAGCGTTTCGACGTCGTGTACTGCCTCTACTCGACGAAGCATCACCATCGCATCCGCCTGAAGGTCCGCGCTGCCGACGGCGAAGCCGTTCCGTCGGTTAGCGGCATCTGGCCGGCTGCGAACTGGCTCGAACGCGAGGTATACGATTTGTTCGGCGTGAACATCACCGGACATCCCGATCGGCGCCGCATTCTGATGCCGGAAGACTGGCAGGGATTCCCGCAGCGCAAGGACTACCCGCTCGAAGGGCCGGGAGAGCTGCTGATGGAGAACCCGCTCGACTGGCTGAGACTGAAACAAGCGCGGGAAGAATCAGAGATCGAGTAAATCAGCATTGAAGATTGTTCAATTGGAACCTTGAAACATTACGACTGAAAACTGAGAACTGAGAACTGAAAACTGAGAACTAGCAGAGAGCCATGACGACCCACACAGGACAGATGTTCGACACCGAAGAGCTGGTCATCAACATGGGCCCGCAGCACCCCAGCACGCACGGGGTCTTGCGCGTCGTCCTGCGGCTCGACGGTGAAAAAGTCGTCTCGTCTGATGTCGTCATCGGCTACCTGCATCGTGGTATCGAGAAGCTCAGCGAGAACCGCAACTGGACGCAGATCATTCTCCTGACCGACCGCATGGACTACGTGGCGGCGGCGACCAATAACGTGGGCTACTGCCAGACGGTCGAGAAGCTGATGCAGATCGAAGTGCCGCGCCGCGCGCGCTACATCCGCACGGCGATCTGCGAGCTCCAGCGGATTGCGAGCCACTGCCTGTGGCTCGGCACGCATGCCATGGACATCGGCGCCATGACGGTGTTCCTCTACGCGTTCCGCGAGCGCGAGCTGATTCTCGATCTCTTCGAGGAGTATTGCGGTGCGCGCCTTACCTACAACTCGATGCGCATCGGCGGGCTGCCACTCGATATTCCGGTTGGGTGGGACAGGAAAGTGCTCGAGTTCTGCACGATCATGTCGGAGAAGGTCGACGAGTACGAAGAGCTGCTGACACACAATCGAATCTGGCTCGAGCGCACGCGCGGTATCGGCGTCATCACGGCAGAGCAGGCAATTGCCATCGGCCTCAGCGGTCCACCCCTGCGCGGCTCTGGCGTTCCGCGCGACATCCGCAAGGACGAGCCCTATGCCGCCTACGACGAGATGAAGTTCGACGTGCCCGTCGGCACGAGCGGAGACACCTACGATCGCTACCTTGTGCGGCTCGAAGAATTCCGCCAGTCGATCAGGATTATCCGGCAGGCGATTCAAGGCCTTCCCGAAGGCCCCATCGTCGGCAAAGTGCCCCGCCTGATCAAACCCCCGGCTGGTGAGACCTATCACGCGATCGAGTCGCCCAAGGGAGAAATCGGCTACTTCATCGTGTCGGACGGCAAGTCGACGAACCCCTATCGCTTCCGGGTGCGGCCGCCCTCCTTCTGCAACCTGCAAGCGCTGCCGCAGTTGATCAAAGGGCATCTGGTGGCCGATGTCGTCGCGCTGATCGGCTCCATCGACGTCGTGCTCGGTGAGGTTGATCGGTGATCGACACGTATCTCATCCCGCTGGTCAAGATTCTCTTCGTGCTGAATGCGACGCTCATCGGCGTCACCTACATGGTGCTGCTCGAGCGCAAAGTCATCGCCTGGGTGCAGGTGCGCCTCGGTCCGATGCGCGTCGGCCCGTACGGCATCCTGCAGCCGATAGCCGACGCCGTGAAACTGATTCTGAAGGAAGACATCACACCGACGCGGGCCGACAAGTGGGTGTTCACGGCGGCGCCGATCATCGTGATGGTGCCGGCGCTCATCACGTTCGCCGTGATTCCGTTCGGTCCGGTGGTGAACCTGTTCGGCCGTCAGGTGCCGCTCTACATCACTGACGTGAACGTCGGGCTTCTCTACATCGTGTCGGTCGCCTCAATCGGCGTGTACGGGATCATCCTGGGCGGCTGGGCATCGAACAGCAAGTTTCCGCTGCTCGCCAGCCTGCGCGCATCGGCGCAGCTCATCAGCTACGAAGTGGCCGTGACGATGACGCTGGTCAGCATGATCATGACCGCCGGCACGTTGAGCATGGTGAAGATCGTCGAGTCGCAATACGACCAGCATCTCTGGTTCATCTTCGTGCAGCCCGTGGCATTCGTGCTGTTCTTCATCGGCGGCCTCGCCGAGACCAACCGCGCGCCGTTCGACATGGCAGAGGCGGAGCAGGAGCTCACCGGCGGGTTTCACACCGAGTACAGCGGGATGCGCTTCGCGCTGTTCTTCCTCGCCGAGTACGCAAACATGATCGTCGTGTCGTCGGTCGCGACGACCTTGTTCCTCGGCGGATGGCTGGCGCCGTTTCCGAACGTCGGATGGCTCAGTTTCCTCGGGTACGTCCCAAGCTGGATGTGGTTTCTGCTGAAGACGTTCGCCTTCCTGTATGTGTTTCTCTGGGTGCGGGCGACGTTGCCCCGCTACCGCTATGACCAGCTGATGCGCCTCGGCTGGAAAGTGCTCATCCCGATTGCGATCGCCAACGTCGTCGTGACGGGCATCGTCAAGGTGCTCTTCTGATGGCCCAGTCGATCGCGTTCTACGTACTTTCGACGTTCATCCTCGGGTTTGCCGTGCTGGTCGTCACCACGAGGAACACCGTGCACGCCGTGCTGTTCCTGGTGCTGAACTTCCTCGCCGTTGCGGCGCTGTACGTGCTGTTGACGGCGCAGTTCCTGGCCGTCATTCAGGTGCTCGTGTACGCGGGCGGCATCGTGGTGCTGTACTTGTTCGTCGTCATGCTCGTGAATTTGAAGCGCCCCCCGGAAGATCACATGGCGCCCCAGCGTCACAACTGGATCGGGTTCGGCTTGTCGGCGCTCGTGCTCGTGGAGCTCGGCGCGATTATCGGCTACGGCGCCGTGGCGCCGGCGGGTCCGGTGGGCGCGCAGACGAGCGATCTGGCGCTGAACAACGTCGAGCGTGTCGGCATGCTCTTGTATACCGACTATCTGATTCCGTTCGAAGTCGCGTCGATGCTGTTGCTGGTGGCGATGGTCGGCGCCATTATCCTGGCGAAGAGAGAGCTGTGATTACACCGACCCACTACATGATGCTCTCGACGGCGCTGTTTGCCATCGGCGTGATCGGCGTCATCACGCGCCGCAACATCATCGTGATCTTCATGTCGATCGAGCTGATGCTGAACGCGGTGAACATCAACCTGATCGCATTTTCGTATCAGCTGCAGGACGGCATCGGGCAGGTGTTCGCGATTTTCGTCATCGCCGTGGCGGCTGCCGAGGCGGCCGTTGGCCTGGGCATCATCCTGGCGTTCTATCGCAACAAGGAAACCATCAACATCGACGAGATGAACGTGATGCGATGGTAGGACGAAGAACCGAGAACCTGCTGGTAGGGAGTTAATGGATCTCATCTGGTTAATACCAATTCTGCCGGGACTCGGGGCCGCCATCAACGGTCTCGTCGGCATTCGCTCGTTCAGTAAGAACGTGGCGGGGTGGCTCGCGTGCAGCACGATGGCCGGCGCGCTCGGGCTGTCGCTCTATGCCTTCTGGCAGCTGCTCGGAGTCCCGCCGGAAGCCCGCGAGCATGTCGTGAACCTCGGCTACTGGATCCCCCCGATTCCACTGGCAACCGCGCACGGCATCGGCCAATTCGAAATTCCGTGGGCGTTCAGGCTCGACCCGCTCTCCGCGATGATGCTGCTCGTCGTCACGGGCATCGGAACGCTCATTCACGTCTATTCAACGGCGTACATGCACGATGAGCCGAGGGGCGGATACGCGAGGTTCTTCTGCTACCTGAACCTGTTCTGCTTTTTCATGCTCACGCTCGTGCTGGGCAGCACCTTCCTGACGATGTTCGTCGGCTGGGAGGGTGTGGGTCTCTGCTCGTACCTTCTGATTGGTTACTGGTACGAGAAAAAGAGCGCGTCGGACGCCGGCAAGAAAGCCTTCATCGTAAATCGCGTCGGCGACTGGGGCTTCGTGCTCGGCGTGTTCCTCATCTACTACACGTTTGGCACCCTCGACTTCCGGGCGGTTGCCAATGCGGCAGCGACGATGCCAGTGGAGATGTCGCAGTTCGGCGTCTTGTCGCTCATCTCCCTGCTGCTCTTCGTCGGAGCGACCGGCAAGTCGGCGCAGATTCCGCTGTATGTGTGGCTGCCGGACGCGATGGAAGGTCCAACGCCCGTGTCGGCGCTGATTCACGCGGCCACGATGGTGACGGCCGGCGTCTACATGGTCGGCCGCAACGCCGTCCTGTTTTCGCATGCGCCGCAGGTGGCCGTGATCGTCATGATCGTCGGTGCGCTGACCGCACTGATGGCGGCCACGATCGGCCTGGTGCAATACGACATCAAACGTGTCCTCGCGTATTCGACCGTGTCGCAGCTCGGTTACATGTTCCTGGCGATGGGCGTCGGCGCTTACGCGACCGCGCACGGGTGGACCGGCATCGGACTGGCGGCCTTCGCCGCTGGCGCCTTCCATCTGATGACCCACGCGTTCTTCAAAGCGCTTCTCTTCCTTGGCAGCGGCTCGGTGATTCACGCCATGGGCGGAGAGCAGGACATGCGGAAGATGGGCGGCCTGAGACGCTACATGCACGTGACGTTCCCGACCATGATGATCGGAACACTGGCGATCGCGGGAATCCCGCCGCTTGCCGGATTCTTCAGCAAGGACGAAATCCTTTTCCGCGCATTCCTCTCGAACAAGGTGATCTGGATGTTCGCCGTCGTCACGGCGCTGATGACGGCGTTCTATATGTTCCGGTTGATGTCGATGACCTTCTTCGGGAACTACCGTGGTCCCGCGTGGGGACACGGGGCGGCCCACGCGTCCCATGGGCACGACGACGCCCATGCCGACGCCGCGCATGGACATGGGCATGGAGCCTGGCACGGACCGCACGAATCACCGAGCGCGATGACCGTGCCGCTGATGGCGCTCGCGGTTGGCGCGATTGTCGCCGGCTTCGTCAGCATCCCTCCGGCACTGGGCGGACATGCCGACCTCGAGCATTTCCTGGCGCCGAGTTTTACGGCGACCGGAGCCGCACATGAAGCCGCTGAGCCAGCTGCGGCCGAAGCGGGTGCACCCGCAGAAGCCGTCGCCGAGCAGGCGTCGGAGGCGGGGGAGCCGCATATTTCGCACGCCGCCGAACTTGGGCTGATGCTGTTCTCCGTGCTGATCGCGGTCGCCGGTATTTTCACGGCCTACCGTTTTTACGTGCTGTCTCCGGAGATTGCCGACCGGCTGAAGGAGCAGTACGCGGCCGCTCACAATCTTCTTTACAACAAGTACTACGTCGACGAGCTCTACAACGCGACCTTCATTAAAGGCACGATGGCCAGTTCGTTCGGCTTGTGGGCGTTCGACCGCCGTGTTGTGGACGGCGCAGTGAACGGGTCTGGCTGGTTGACGGTGTTCGCCTCGTGGGTGTCGAGTCTTATCGACAAGTACGTCGTGGACGCCGCGGTCAATCTGGTCGGGCGTTCATCGGAAGAGACGAGCTTCCTGTTCCGGCGTGTTCAGACGGGTTTGATTCAGAACTACGCGCTGCTGATGCTGGCCGGCGTGTTTGCATTTGTGAGCCTTTATCTGCTCGTGAGGTAGTCCGTGACGAATGTGGCCAACTTTCCGTTACTGTCGCTGATTCTCTTTCTGCCGCTCGTGGGCGCGGCGGTGCTTCTGTTTGTCCCGAAGGAGAACGGCAACGCTATTCGATGGATCGCGAACGTCGTCGGCTTCGCGGGGTTCATCGTCTCGCTGCCGCTGTGGTTCTGGTACAACTCGCAGGACGCCAGCTGGCAGTTCGTCGAGCGCGCACCCTGGATCCCCTCTATCGGCGCGCAGTATTTCCTCGGCGTCGACGGATTCAGCGCCCTGCTCGTGCTATTGGCCACCATGTTCGGCTTCATCGCGATCCTGTCGTCGTGGACGGCGATCACCGAGCGCCTGAAGGAGTACTACATTTTCCTCCTCATCCTGCAGACCGGCATGGTGGGCGCGTTCGTCAGCCTCGACTTCCTGCTGTTCTTCCTGTTCTGGGAAGTGATGCTCGTGCCGATGTATTTCCTCATCGGCATCTGGGGAAGCGACCGGCGGCTCTATTCGGCGATCAAGTTCTTTCTGTATACGCTGGTCGGCAGCGTCATCATGCTGCTCGGCATTCTGGCGCTCTATTTCTACAACCACAGTGTGACGGGCACCTACAGCTTCGACATTACGCAATTCCAGGGCATGAACGTTCCTTACAACCTGCAGTGGTGGGTGTTCCTGGCGTTCTTCCTGGGCTTTGCGGTGAAAGTGCCGATGTTTCCGTTCCACACCTGGCTGCCCGATGCGCACACAGATGCGCCGACTGCCGGCTCCGTCATTCTGGCTGCCGTGCTGTTGAAGATGGGCACCTACGGCTTCATCCGGTTCTCGCTCCCGATTCTCCCAGAGGCGACGCAGCACTTTGTGCCGATGATGGTGACGCTGTCGATCATCGGGATTGTGTATGGGGCTCTCTGCGCGATGGCGCAGCAGGACTGGAAGCGCCTC
>JAMQPK010000063.1 GCA_023717525.1 Vicinamibacterales bacterium
ACCCCTATTTCCCGATGGCGTACACGGCGTTGTCGGTTCGAACAAACAACCGGCCGCCAGAAATCGCTGGGGAGGCGAGCTGGCGGATGTTCAGCCGATTGCGAGCGAGGACGCGCGGCGTCGGACCGGCGGCGAGCACGATCGTCTGGCCGTCCTCGCTCAGCATGTAGATCTTGCCGTCCCCTGCGACAGGAGACGCGGTAAAGACTCCGCCCGTTCGCTCCTGCCAGACGCGCTGCCCGGTCTTCGCATCCATCGCGCTCAACACGCCAACGTCGCCCGCCATATACAGCAATCCGTTGTAGTGAATGAGCGACGAGACATACGGCGCACCCGTATCAGTGCGCCAGAGCACGTGGCTCTTGGCCACATCGCCTTTTCCACCAGGCTTGATCGCCATGTATGGTCCGCTCCGATACCCGCGGCTTGTGTAGATCGTGCCGTCGTGAAAGAGCGGCATCGGGATGGGAAAGCGATTCGGTTCCTGAATGTGCCACAGCAACACTCCTGTTGTGGCGTTGTGGCCGCTGATGCCCTCGCTCGAATTCACGATCAACTCCGAGGAACCCGCGGACGGCACGACAAGCGGTGTGCTGTACGAGTTGATGTCCTTTCCGCGCTCGACACGCCAGCGTGTTTTTCCTGAAGCCGCATCGACGCCGAGGAGGTAGGCTGTTGGCTGGTGGTAACAGAGCAGCACGAGCGTGTCGTTGAAGAGCGCCGGCGAACTGCTGTGTCCCCAGTTGATGTCAAACGGCGCGTACTCGCGTCCAAGATGTCGTGCCCAGATCAATTTCCCCGTCAGGTCGAGCGCGACCGTTTGCCCGGTCCCGAACCACGCGTAGACGCGCTGGCCGTCGGTGACGGGGCTCGCTGATGCCAGGTTGTGTTTGTCGTGCACCTCTGCAAGAACGCCTTCTGCAGCGATTTCGTACTCCCACAGTTTCCGGCCGTCGATACGGCTGAGCGCCGTGACGAGGAACGAGACCTTGCTGTCAGCGGTCTCGGCGCTTCCGCCAAGCCCACGTTCGCCAGCTGCGGCTGGGCTGCCGCCCTGGACGAGCGTTGGGTGATTTCCCGGGCGGCGTGCCCCCCGCCCGACCTGCGACGTCACAAAAACCGTATCGCCCCAGACGATCGGCGACGAGATACCGAGCCCGCGCAACGGCGCCTTCCACGCAATGTTTTCCGTGTCGCTCCAGCGTTCGGGGAGCCCCGTCTCAGCCGAGGTTCCGATGGAGGCCGGTCCTCGCCATTGCGGCCAGTTGTCGGCGTGAAGCACGGCGGTGAATCCAAGCGCGACGATCAGCGCCAACGTCGACAATCTGATGCTCATGCTGCGCATCGTAACCGATTACTTCCCGCAGGAGTGCTCCGGTAAACAGGGGATGGCGTGCAGCAGATGCCGGTCTGGTAAACTCGCAGATCCAATCGACAGTATTAGTTAGCGAGCCATGCGCATCATTTCAGGTATCACCTTCGCTTTCATCACCGCACCGCTGATGCTGACGTCGCTTGCGCAGACGCCGAGTCTGCAAGCGGACGGCGCCCGATATTGGGCGCGCTGGCGCGGCCCCGAGGCCAACGGCATTTCTCGTTCAGCCAACCCACCGCTCGAATGGAGCGAGACGAAGAACATCCGCTGGAAGGTCGAGATTCCTGGCCGCGGATCCGCGTCGCCTGTCGTGTGGGGCGATCGTCTGTACGTTTTGACCGCCGTTCCGGCTGGCGCAACGGCATCCGATTCGCACACGCCCCGCGGTGGCACCAACCCGAGGCCAATGCATCGATTCATGGTGATGGCGATCGATCGGCGCGACGGCCGCACCGTCTGGGAGCGGACCGCGCGCGCGGAAGCACCGCACGAAGCTTCGCATCCTGATAACGGCACATGGGCGTCCAGCTCGGCTGTTACGGACGGTCAGCACGTCATCGCGTTCTTCGAGTCGCGCGGGATCTATGCCTACGACATGGAGGGCAAGCTCGTCTGGGAGAAAGATCTCGGCGACAAGTCGATGCGCAATCAGTTCGGCGAGGGTAGTACGCCGGCGCTGCACGGCAACCATCTTGTCGTCGTGTGGGATCACACAGCGGGCTCGTATGTCGTGGCACTCGACAAGCGCACCGGCAACGAGCTGTGGCGGGTGAAGCGCGACGAGATCGACACCTGGGCCACGCCGCTCGTCGTCGAGCATGGCGGCCGCGCGCAGGTGATTGTGCCTGGAATGAACCAGCTCATCAGCTACGATCTCGAGACGGGTCAGGTTGTCTGGCACAGCCAGGGACTGACGATGAACCCGATCCCTTCGCCCGTGGGGGCCGACGGGATGATCTATGCGATGAGCGGTTTTCGCGGGAACAACCTGAAGGCGATTCGGTTGGCTGAAGCGAAGGGCGACATTTCCAAGTCACCAGCGATTGTCTGGTCGCTCGACCGCGACACACCGTACGTGCCGTCGCCGTTGTTGTACGACGGCATTTTGTATTTTCTGAAAACGAACTCGAACATTCTGTCCGCCTTCGAGGCGAAAAGCGGCAAGCCGCACTATCAGCTGCAGCGTCTCGACGGTCTGTCGGAAGTGTTTTCGTCGCCGGTGGGCGCAGCAGGGCGGGTGTACGTGACAGGCCGCGAGGGCACCACCCTCGTCATTCGCAATGCGCCGACATTCGAGGTGTTGGCGAAGAACACGCTGGACGACGGGTTCGACGCATCGCCGGCGTTGGTGGATGGTGAGATCTATATGCGCGGATATCGATACCTTTACAGCATCGGAGCCAAGTGAACCCTGACGTCATTGTGATCGGCGGCGGACCCGCCGGTTCGACCACATCCACGCTACTTGCGCAGCACGGCCATCGCGTCCAGCTGTTCGAGCGCGAGCGCTTTCCCCGTTTCCACATCGGGGAATCGCTGATTCCCGAAACCTACTGGGTG
>JAMQPK010000073.1 GCA_023717525.1 Vicinamibacterales bacterium
GGGTGCCTTTTTCGCTCGTACTCATAGAAAAAGGCACCCGACCCCTTTTCGCCAGCCCCGCCGGCGCCGAAGCCAACCCAGGTTCAGCTCGCGACGGCCGAGCAGCCCTTGCGGCCGGAAGATCATCAGCAGGATCAAGAGCAGGGCGTAAATCACCATCCGCAGTCCAGGAAACTGCTGATCAAACGACCGCAGCGCCTCCGGCAGGATCGTCAGCGTCGTCGCGCCGACAACGGCGCCGGTAATCGAGCCGATGCCGCCGAGCACGATCATCACAATCACTTCAATCGACTTCACGAAGTTCAGGTTTTGCGGATTCAAAGGATTCGCGAACAGTTGGCCGGACAGTCCTCCGGCGACGCCCGCGAGCGCGGCGCTGATGACGAACGCGAGTACCTTGTAGCGCGTCGTGTCGATCCCCATCGCTTCGGCCGCGACCTCGTCGCTTCGAATGGCAAACAGCGCCCGGCCAAACGTCGAGGTCGCCATGTTTCGAGTGATGACGATCGTGAGAATCGCCATCGCGAAAATCCAGAAGAAGTTGGTGATGGGAATTGCGTCGGTGAAACCGGTGGCGCCGCCGACCGCTGGAATATTCAGGATGACGACGCGAATAATCTCGCTGAACCCGAGGGTCACGATGGCAAGGTAATCGCCCTTCAAGCGAAGCGACGGGATGCCGACGAGCAGCCCCGCCATCGCCGCGGCCAGTGCTCCGGCGGCGAGGCTGGGAATCATCACCATCGATCCCCCAAGGGGGTCGCCGACCGTGCGCCCCGCCAGACCAGCGATCGCGCTGCCGTGATACACCGTCAGATACGTGGCGGTGTACCCGCCCACAGCCATGAATCCCGCGTGGCCAATCGAAAACTGACCCGCGAGCCCGTTGATCAGATTCAGGCTGACGGCCAGCGTGATGTTGATGCCAATCAGGTTGATGATGCGCGCATAGTACGGGTTGATTTGGAAATCGCCGAACCCGTACTCGAACACGTAGTTCATGACCACGAGGCCAGCAAGTGTGGCGGCGATTGCGAGAACCTTCCTGCCGGGCCTCATGCGCCGCTAGACCTTTTCTGCGACCGACGTCCCCAGAATGCCGGCGGGCCGGAACAGCAGAATGAGGATGAGCACCGCGAACGCCACGGCATCGCGGTACGTCGAATACGACGTGGCCGCGATCCACGTCTCCATCAATCCAATCAGCATGCCCCCGAGCATCGCGCCCGGGATGTTGCCGATGCCGCCAAGGACCGCCGCGACGAAGGCTTTCAGCCCCGTCATCAAACCCATCAACGGATCGATCCGTGGAATCGCCAGGGCGACCATCACGCCACCCGCCGCGGCGAGCGCCGAGCCCAGGGCGAAGGTGAACGCGATAATGAAGTCGGTGTTGATCCCCATCAGGCGCGCCACGGAGAGATTGAACGACGTGGCTCGCATCGCCTTGCCGATCTTGGTCTGGTGCACGATGTACTCCAGCCCGAACATCACGACCAGCGACACGACGATGATCAGGAGGTTTTGATTGGTGATTTGCACCGGGCCCAGTGTGTAGGTCTCAGATCGGATCATCTGGGGGAAGAACCGCGGCGTTGCCCCGAACACCACCTGACCGCCGTACTCGAGCAGCAGCGATACGCCAATTGCGGTAATCAACGACGTGAGCCTGGAATGGTGGCGGACAGGCCGATACGCCAGCCGTTCGATCAGGATGCCGATGACGGCGCAGACGCCCATGGCGCCGATCGTGACGACGATGGCCCCGAGCACGGAAGGATTCGCGTCCATGTTCAGGGCGGTCGCGATGTAGTAGCCGGCAAATGCGCCGAGCATGTACACGTCGCCGTGGGCGAAATTGATGAGGCGCAGCACCCCGTACACCATCGTGTACCCGAGCGCGATGAGCGCGTAGATGGCCCCGAGCGAGAGGCCATTGATGAACTGCTGGAGAAATGTGTCCACTAATTCGGATTGATAGTGGTCTTGTAGTTGTACTTCACGTCCCCGTTTGAGAAGGTCAGTTCCTGAATGACGGCCGGCTTGTCCACGTCGCGCTTCGCGTTCATCTTCAGGCGGCCGGTGACGCCGGGGACATCGGCTTTGGAGAGCGCGTCACGAATCTGCGGTCCTTCGGTCGAACCGGCACTCGTGATGGCCGCCGCCAGCACCTTGGCGGAATCGTACCCAAGCGCCGCTATCGAGTCCGGCTCGCGCTTGAACTTCGCGTTGTAGGTCTTCACGAAATTCTGCACCACGGGATCGGGGTTGTCGCCGGAATAGTGGTTCGAGATAAAGCAGTTCGCCAGTGCCTCGCGGCCATTCTTCAGTGCATCACCGACCCAGCCGTCGCCGCCAAGGATGGGCATCTTCATCCCGAGCTCTCGTGCCTGCCGGACGATGATCGCCGCCTCGGGATAGTAGCCGGTTGCAAAGATCGCATCGGGTTTCTCCGCTCGCACCTGCGTCAGGATGGCTTTGAAATCGGCGTCTCCGGAGCTGTAGCTCACCGGATCGAGCACCTGGCCACCAAGCGCGGTGAAATGCTTCTGAATCGCCTCGGTGAGGCCGACTGAGTAGTCCTGCTGAATGTCTTTCAGCACCGCGACCTTGCGTGCCTTCAAGTCGTTGTACGCAAACTTGGCGAGCACTTCGCCTTGAAAGGGATCGATGAAGCAGACACGGAAGATGTAGTCGCCGATCTGCGTGACGCGCTCGTTGGTCGACGCAGGCGAAATCATCGGGGTCTGGTACTTCTGGCAGACAGGGCCGGCGGCGAGCGACCGCCGGCTCGCGACCTCGCCGAGCACGGCGACCACTTTGTCCTGTGTAATCAGCTTCGTGACGGCATTCGATGCCTCGTCCGGCTTGCTTTGATCGTCTTCGACGAGCAGCCGGATCTTGCGCCCCCCGAGTAGTCCGCCGGCGTTGTTAATCTCTTCAACGGCGAGCTGCGCGCCCTCGACCGACGACTGGCCAAACGAAGCGCCGTCACCGGTCAGCGATCCGTACATCCCCACCAGAATGTCGCCGGTCGTCGTCTCGGTGGCGCCAGCGCCAGGCCGGCGCTCGCAGGCCGTACCGGCTGACACGAGAGCGGCGGCGAGCATCAGCGCCCGATAGCGATTCATAGGTCCGGATTGTACCGTGGCACTGCCCAAAAATCTACGAATGGACGGTCTTGTCGTACTCGCCGTTGCGATGCTTAACTGATGCCATGCGCAGCGTCGAGATTCATCCATCAGGCGAGCGAGTGCCGGTACTGGGTCTCGGCACGTGGGGCATGGGAGAGCGCCGCGACAGGCGGGCAGACGAAGTCGACGCGCTGAGGCTGGGACTGGACCTCGGAATGACCCTCATCGACACCGCCGAGATGTACGCGAGCGGCGGAGCCGAAGAGGTCGTCGCCGAAGCGATTGCCAGCCGGCGCGCCGACGTCTTCCTGGTCAGCAAAGTGCTCCCGTCGCACGCGACAAAGCCCGGAACCATTGGCGCATGCGAAGCCAGTATGAAGCGCCTGAACACCGACCGAATCGACCTCTATCTGCTGCACTGGCGCGGCAACGTGCCGCTCGAAGAAACGCTCGAGGCGTTTTTGACGTTGATGCGATCTGGAAAGATCCGGTATTGGGGCGTCAGCAACTTCGATACCGACGACATGCACGACCTCCTGCCGCTCGCGCAGGGCCTCGGTGCTGTCGCATCGACCAATCAGGTGCTCTACAACTTGATGCGGCGGGGTATCGAGTGGGATCTGCTGCCGTACTGCACGGCGCAAAACATGCCCGTCATGGCGTACTCGCCGATCGAGCAGAGCCGGCTCGCCAGGGACAAACGCCTCCGAAACCTCGCGGACCGCAAGAAGGCGACACCGGCGCAGATCGCTCTCGCCTGGACGCTACGGCAGAACGGCGTCATCGCGATTCCCAAGGCATCGCGGCTCGAGCACGTGCGCGAGAATCGCGACGTGCTCGAGATCGCGTTGACGCCAGACGATCTCACCGAGCTCGACGGGGTGTTTCCTTCACCGTCACGGAAGGTCTCTCTGGAGGTCTTATGACCGTTCGAAGAGCACGTTCTGGGCGAGGAGGTTGACGGTGGCCGTCCTGCTGGCCAGGGTCCACGAATCCGATTGCGCGGACCGATGCGGCACGCCACCGCTATCCCACCACTCAGCCTGAAGCCTTGCGGGACCGGGTAGCGAAAACCCCAGAAGATCTTCGATCTCCCCGAAGCTCAGCACCACCCGGTTCGCGTATCGCTCGCGCAGATACTTATGGAGGCCCTTGTACTCGCCGCTGTAGCTCTTCAGGACAGGCTCTGGTGCAGCGTTGAGACCGGGCGCGGGTTGAGCCCTCACCGGGCGAGTCAGCCGCTGCCACCAGGACGCGAACACTACATGCCGCCTTGCGACATCGACGCGTGCGCGCCCGCGTCGGGAATCTGCGAGATGACGGCTTCGGTCGTCAGCAGCAGGCTGGCAATCGACGCAGCATTCTGCAGCCCTGAACGGACGACCTTCGTCGGATCGATGACGCCAGCCTGGACGAGATTTTCGTACTTCTCGGTCTGCGCATTGAACCCCTCGTCGCCCTTCATCGCGTTCACGCGCTGCACGACAATCGATCCCTCGTGCCCGGCGTTGGTCGCAATCCATCGCATCGGCTCCTCGACCGCCCGCGCGACGATCGTGACGCCGACCTGTTCATCGCCCTCGAGCTTCAAGTCGCGCAGCACAGCCGACGCGCGCAGCAGCGCGACGCCGCCGCCTGCGACGATCCCCTCTTCGACAGCCGCCTTCGTCGCGTGCATCGCATCCTCGACGCGCGCCTTCTTTTCCTTCATCTCGGTCTCCGTCGCCGCACCCACCTTGATGATGGCCACACCGCCGACAAGCTTCGCCAGCCGCTCCTGCAGCTTCTCGCGATCGTAATCGGACGTCGTGTCGTCGATCTGCGTGCGCAGCTGCTTCACCCGGCCTTCGATGTCTTTCGGACTGCCGGCGCCCTCGATGATGGTGGTGTTGTCCTTGTCGACGGTAATCTTCTTCGCCTGGCCGAGGTCCTCGAGGGTAATCGACTCGAGCTTGATCCCGAGGTCCTCGGTCACCGAGCGGCCATGGGTGAGGACCGCCACGTCGTCGAGCATCGCCTTGCGCCGATCGCCGTAGCCAGGCGCCTTGACGGCCGCCACCTGGAGCGTCCCCCGGAGCTTATTGACGACCAACGTCGCCAGCGCCTCGCCGTCGATGTCTTCAGCGATGATGAGCAGCGGCCGCGCGGCTCGAGCCACGAGCTCGAGCACCGGCAGGAGATCCTTCATCGCGCTGATTCGCTTCTCGTGAATCAGAATGAACGGATTGTCGAGGACGACTTCCATCCGCTCGGGGTCGGTCACGAAATAGGGCGAGAGATAACCACGGTCGAACTGCATCCCCTCGACGATGTCGAGTGAGGTCTCGAGGGTTTTGGCCTCTTCGACCGTGATGACGCCGTCCTTGCCGACCTTCTCCATCGCCTCGGCGATGATTCGGCCGATGGTCTCGTCGTGGTTGGCCGAGATCGTGCCCACCTGGGCGATCATCGATCCGCTGACCGGCTTCGACATCTTCATCAGCTCGGCGGTTATCGCCTCTACGGCCTTCTCGATCCCGCGCTTGATCGACATCGGGTTGGCGCCGGCCGTCACGTTCTTCGCGCCTTCGCGGTAGATCGCCTGTGCCAGCACCGTGGCGGTCGTCGTACCGTCGCCGGCCACGTCGGACGTCTTGCTCGCCACTTCCTTTACCATCTGCGCGCCCATGTTCTCGAGCGGGTCCTTCAGATCGATTTCCTTCGCCACCGTCACGCCGTCCTTGGTAATCGTCGGCGAGCCGAATTTCTTGTCCAGGATGACGTTGCGGCCTCGCGGACCGAGCGTCACTTTTACTGCGTTCGCGAGGCTGTTCACCCCGCGCAGAATCGCCTGGCGCGACTCGTCGCCGTACGTAATCTGGTTGGCCATTATTTACTCTCTGTCTTGCCTGGTTGGGTAATCGCCAGGACGTCGTCTTCCTTCATGATCAGATACTCGATGCCTTCCAGCTTGATTTCCTGGCCCGAGTACTTGCCAAAGAGAATCAGATCGCCGGCTTTCACCTCGAGCGGGATCCGTTTACCTTCGTCGTTCGATTTTCCGAGGCCCGCGGCGAGCACCTTGCCCTGTTGCGGTTTCTCCCTCGCGGAGTCGGGAATGATGATCGCCCCGGAGCGCTGCTCTGATTCCTCGAGGCGCTGGACGATGATGCGGTCGTGTAGTGGTCTGACATTCATGCGTGAAAGGGTACCAGAGGTGACAGGCTGGCCGGTGTGCAGAACAGCACATGGCCTAGTCGTGCACGACGACCGTGAGGAGCGAAGGATTGATCGTCAGGCCCTTCGCGTCGTACTCGATGAAGCCAAGCTTCCTGAACTTGTTCAGAAAGAAGTTCACGCGGGAGCGCGTCGTCCCAACCATCTCAGCGAGCGCCTCCTGTGAGATGGCCGGCAGGATCCGCTGCGGCGTGTCTCCCTTGCCATACCGCGCGAGCAGCAGCAGGGCACGAGCCAGCCGTTTCTCGCTCAGGTTGAAGATCTGATCGACCAGATCGGCCTCGAGGCGCGCGTTGCGAACGAGAATGTGCGCGATGAATCGATCCGACAACGCGTGCTCGGTATGCAGGAGACGACTCATCTCCTCCCTGGGAACGACGAGCGCGGTGGTCGCCATCGTGGCACGCGCCGTCTCCAGCCGGACGGGGTGACCGGCCAGCGCTCCTTCGCCGAGAAAATCGCCCGGGCCGAGTGTGGCAACGATGGCTTCCTTGCCGCTATGCGAGAGCACCGACAGCCGGACCCTGCCGGCTCGCAGGTACATCACACTATCGGCCGGATCTCCTTGCGAGAAAATGACGTTTCCTCGAGCGAAAGTGACGACCTGCTTCCCAAGCCCTGCGGACTCGAGAAATGTCTCGGCATCGAACGGGGGGGCCTTTCGCGGTATCGCGCCCTTAGGCGGCATAGTCCCTCTGGCGAGCTATTTTGCCATCGTTCTGCGGGGTTCTGCCACGGCCATGAAATATCGCGTGTCCCCAAGAGTACATCGCCGTCGTGACCCGATCGCTACGATGGTTGCATGATGAATCGATATGTCGCTCTTATCTCTTGCCTCGTGCTTGGTTCGGCAACTCTTTACGCAGTCAACAACAAGGAACAGGATCGTCTGGAAAATGCCGGCGTCGTCATGCAGGAAATCATCGACGTGCCCGACAACATCCCACAGGAATTGCTGGAGAAGGCCGAATGCGTCATCGTGGTTCCATCGATGACCAAGGTCGCGATGGGCGTCGGTGGCAGTTACGGCCGCGGCGCGATGGTGTGCCGCTCCGGTGCGGCGTTCAACGGTCCCTGGGGCGCTCCCGCAATGTATGCGCTCGATGGCGGCAGCTTCGGCCTGCAACTCGGCGCGGAATCGACTGACGTCGTGCTGCTCGTCATGAACAGCCGCGGCGTCGAGGCGCTGCTGGGCAGCAAGGTCAGGCTCGGAGGGAATCTTTCGGCCGCCGCCGGCCCCAAAGGCCGCACGGTGGGTGCATCGACCGATGCCTCGATGCGCGCCGAGATTCTCAGTTACTCACGCTCGCGCGGCTTGTTCGCCGGGGCGTCCCTCGAAGGATCGTCCCTGCGTCCCGACGATGACGCGACCCAAGAAGTCTACGGACGCAAGATTTCCGCACGGAACATCGTGATGGGACATCACGTCGCAGTGCCCGAATCGGGCCGGCACCTTGTCGACACGCTGAACAAGAACGCCCCGTACAACGAATCGAAGCGCTCGGCGATTCAATAGCCTCGCAAGCCGTGTGGGGTCGCCAACGCGCGGCCCCGCCCGGCCCCGCCATTCTCAGTCGTGCAACACGACGCTGAGGAGCGAGTTGTTGATCTGGATCCCGGCGTCGAGATCGCCATCGTACTCGATGAATCCCAGCTTCTTGAACTTGTTCATGAAGAAATTCACTCGCGATCGCGTCGTCCCGACCATCTCCGACAGCGTCTCCTGAGAAATCTTCGCGACGACCTGGTGCGGCTTGTCCTGCTTCCCGTAGCGCGCGAGCAGCAGCAAAGCCCGCGCCAGGCGCTTTTCACTGGAGTTGAACAGCTGGTCGATCAGGTCCTGCTCGATGCGGACGTTCCGGGACACCATGTGTGCGATGAAACGATCGGACAGCTGGTGCTGTTCATGGAGGACCTTCACCATCTGTGCCTTCGCAATCACGAGGACGCTGCTCGGCGCGACGGCGGTCGCGCTTCCGATGCGGAGTCGCTGGCCCGCCAGGCATCCTTCGCCGAAGAAGTCGGTGGGACCGAGCATGGCCACAACGGCCTCTCTGCCCGTCTTGGAGAGCACCGACAGCTTCACCCCGCCTTTTTGGATGTACAGAACGCTCTCGGCTTCGTCGCCCTGCGAAAAAATGCCCTCATCCCGTCTGAATTCCACGATCTTCTTTGAAAGCCCGGCAGAGTCGAGAAACGCCTGGGCGTTGAAACCTGGCGCTGTCTTGCTCGAACCAAGCGCATTCCCGCCCCGCCCGTTCCCATTCCGTCCATTCCCACTCAATCCATTCTTACCCATGCCATCAAGGATACGCCCCTGAGCGCTATCCACCTGTTCACAATGGAACAGTCTCCGCATGCAACGACTTGGGCAGGAAACGATCGATTTCGTCGTCGGCCAGCGCCATCTCTTCGGAAATGTGCCTCGTCAGCGGCGGCGCTCCGTCGTAGATAGCCGTCACTTCCTCGATGAGGGCATTGCGCCGTGTTCGTGCGGATTCCGGCTCGACGGCACCGTCGTGCAGGTCCGACAGCAAAGCCCGATACTGCTCGCGGACGTGCCAGAGCCTGATGCTGCTGACGTGATGCGCGCGCGCCAGCGCATCGAGATCGAATGTCACATGGAGCAGAAACAGCAGTAACACGAGACTCGCGAGCACGGCGGCGGCCACGGCGTAGTTGGGTCCTTTTCCAAAGGCGGCGCCAAGGGCGGTGATCACGACGCCCAGCGTCAGCAGGGTCTCGGCGGCTCTGAAATATCGGCTGCACCGCGTCAGTGCCGATGCCGTCCGTGAATGCGATTTGTGATGGTAAACGACCTGCCCGAACGCAAGCCGCAGCGTATCGACAAGGCTGAGAGAAAACATGAACCCCCCTTTTTCAGGAAAGATCGAGAGTGCCCTGGGGGGCCAGACCCATTGTAAGCCGTGCGACGCCGATTACAACCCTCGTCGGCGGCCTTCAGCCTTGAAATCGTTGAGCCGCCTCCACCTTCCACCGGCTCTGGAATAGGCCACAAATTCGAGAAAAACAAAGGCACACGTCTTGAGTCCGCCAGGGCGTGATTCATCTTCTGATCCTCACGGTGGTGGCCGTCGCAGGCGCCCTGTATTTCATGACGCCGGATGAACGGACGCGGGTCCGTGGAATCGCCCTGGTGTGGCTGCACGATGCCAGGGACGCCGTCACTCTGCAGGGCCCCCAATGCGAGGAGTTCCTTAACATTCTTCGCGAGAGAACCCGGCGCGTCATCATCGCGCCTGGCTTGATCGTTCTCAGCACGATAGCCACCCTCATCAGTTGGAACGGGCAGGCGACGAGTGGCGACTTCTCGCACGTGTTGGCAACGACGTTCGCCCACACACGCCTCCTCGACCTCGTCATCAACTGTGTGTGCCTGTTGCAAGTGGGCTTGATTCTGGAGCGCCTCGTCGGACGCCTGGCCTTCACCACGGTCTACGTTGCCTCCGGCATCGTCGCCGGCGTCGTCAGCTTTGCGCTGTCGCCTGATGGCATGCATGGCGGCGCGTCGGGTTCGGTGCTCGGCATGTACGGGCTATTGCTCATCACCGCGGCCTGGAGCGCATTTCGTCATTCGGGCGTCGCGATTCCGCTGAACGTCGCCAAGAGAATCGTTCCTGTCGCCGCCGTCTTTGTCCTTTATCACCTGACGACGTCAGGGCTGGAAGGTGCGGCGAAGGTCGCAGCGCTTGTGAGCGGTCTCGTCGCGGGCACCGTCGTGGCGCGGGAGATCAGCGAACGCACGCCACCCCTTCGTCGATTGGCGACGGCAATGACAACGATGGTCGCCGTCGTGATGCTCTATGGACTGGTTGTAATGCACCAGCCCACCACAAAACACACGACCGACGTCCGCCCGGAGATCGACCGGGTTATCGCCGTTGAGCATCGAACCGCCGGCATCTACGACCAGGCAGTCGGGAGCTTCAGGAAGGGTCGCATCAACACGCTGGCGCTGGTAACGGTCATCCACGAGGCAATCGTGCCGGAGCTGCAGTCGGTGACGGCGCGCCTCGAGGCGCTTCGGGATGTGCCGGCAGTCGATCGGCCGCTTGTCGCCGCTGTCGAAGAGTTCTTGAAACTGCGCGATGAGAGCTGGCAGTTGCGAGCGGCGGCGCTGCTCAAGGGCGACATCATGGCGCTGCGCCTGGCCGACAAGAAGGAACAAGACTCCATGGAAGCCTTTCAGCGCATGAAGATCCCTCGCACGCCGGGGGGCGGCTAGCGTATCCTGTCGTCCGGAGGAGCACCGGATGACAACACGTCGCGAGGTTCTGGTTGGCGGGCTGATCGCCGGCGCGGCCGGCCTGCTTCGAGGCGTCGACACGCTGTTCGCGAAAGGCGCGCAGCCGGCGACAAAGGTCAATTTCGAGGTCCCGCCAGGAGCCTGCGATTGCCATGTGCACGTCTTCGGCGACCCGGTGCGGTATCCATTCTCGACGGATCGCACGTACACACCCGACGCGGCCACTTCTGACGAACTCGAAAAGCTGCTGGCGGCGCTGCGTCTCGACCGGGTGATCGTTGTCCAGGCGAGCGTGTACGGCACCGACAATACCTGCACGCTCGACAGCATTCGTCACTTTGGTGCGCGCGCGCGCGGAGTGGCCGTCATCGACGCAAGCACGACTGACGCGACGCTCGATCGCATGGCCAAGAGCGGCATCCGCGGTATCCGGCTGAACTTGTCGCAGGTCGGCATCACCGATCCCGCTCAAGGACTGCAGGCATTTCAAGAGGCCGCCACTCGCGCGAGCACGCGTGGCTGGCACGTGCAGTTCAACACATCTCTGAAGATGATCGATGCGCTGGCGCCAAAGTTGCTGGCCTCGCCTGTGCCGGTTGTCTTCGATCATTTCGGCGGCGCGCGAGGAGCGGCGGGCGTCGATCAGCCTGGCTTCGCAGCGCTGGTCAGCCTCGTGAGGTCGGGCAAAGCCTACGTGAAGATCTCCGGTGCCGGAGATCAAACATCCACAAACCCTCCCGTCTATGCCGAGGCACAGCCGCTGGCCAGAGCGCTCGTGGCGGCAAACCCTCAACGAGTCCTGTGGGGATCGAGCTGGCCGCATCCCGGCTCTACGCCGGGTGGCAAGCGCACCGACCTCAGCCCGAACAAGCAAGTCGATGACGGTCTCGTGCTGAACTTCCTGCCCGCCTGGGTTCCGGACGCGGCGACACGAAAGCTGATATTGGTCGACAATCCTGCGCGGCTCTACGGCTTTCAATAGATGCATCGCCTTGCGGTCGTGTGTCTTGCGGCGGCCCTTCTCTCTTCAGCGGGAGTGGTCGCCCAGGACGCTTTCCAGCCGACAGCCGGCCTGGAAGGCAAGGACGTTATTTGGGTGCCCACTCCCGCCGAGCTCGTCGAGAAGATGCTCGACATGGCGAATGTGACGCCGCAGGACTTCGTGATAGACCTCGGTTCGGGTGACGGGCGGAACGTGATTGCCGCCGCGCGACGGGGCGCGCGAGCGCTCGGTGTCGAGTACAACCCCGACCTGGTCGAACTGTCGCGACGCCTTGCGCGCGAGGCCGGCGTTGGCGAGCGAGCAACCTTTGTGCAGGGCGACATGTACGCCGCGGACGTATCGCAAGCCACGGTTCTCGCGTTATTTCTAAAGCCCGAAAACCTGGACAGAATGCAGGACAAGTTTCTGGCGATGAAGCCGGGTACCCGAATTGTGCTCAACACATTTCCCATCACCGACTGGGACCCGGACGTCACTGAGACGCTCGGGCCTCCGTGCCGCACGTGGTGCACGGCGATGCTCGTCGTCGTTCCCGCGCGCGTTGGCGGGAGTTGGCAGATGGGCGCGACGACGATGACGCTGAAGCAGTACTACCAGGTCGTAAGGGGAACGGTTGGAACACAGCAAGCGATCGGTCACCTTCGCGGCGACCAAATCACGCTGAGCGCAGGAGACACGGAATACGCCGGCCAGGTGGCCGGCGATCGCATCGACGGCTTCGCCACTACTGCAGGAAAACGAACGCCGTGGACCGCCCGTCTAGCGCGCGGTGTACCCGCCATCGATCACTAGTTCAGCACCCGTCACGAACTTGGCCTCATCGGATGCCAGATACACGACGCCCATCGCGATGTCGTCGGGATCCCCCATATGGCCGAGCGGATGCAGCGCATCGACCGCGCGGCGGGCGGCAGCCATATCACCTGAAGGTTTCAGGTAGCCCTCGACCATCGGCGTCCAGATGAAACCTGGGTGGATCGAGTTGACCCGGATGCGATCTGGCGCGTAGATCAACGCATCGGTCTTGGCCATCAGCCGCACCGCCCCTTTCGATGCGTGATACGGCGGCACGTCCGGCGCGCCGACGATGCCGTAAATCGACGAGAGGTTGATGATGCTGCCACCACCCGCGTGCTTCATGTGTGGAACCGCGTGCTTCACGCCGAAGAACACTCCTTTGACGTTGATCGCCTGCACGCGGTCCCACTCGGCCTCGGTGATTTCGTGCGTAGGCTTGCTGGGGCCAGCGATCCCCGCGTTGTTCACGAGGATGTCCAGGTGCCCGAAATGCGCATTTACCGCGTCGATGGCGATACGCATCTCCGACTCTTTGCTGACATCGACGGACCAGTAGCGCGCCGGGAATCCCCTGCCGCACAATTCAGCTACCACGGCCTCCCCAGCTGTGCCGAGCACGTCGAACACTGCGACGGCCGCACCTTCTTCGGCCATGCGGATGGCGCACGCGCGGCCAATCCCAAGGGAACCTCCAGTGACGATGGCGACTTTGCCTTTTAGCCTGTTCATATCGCACTGCAGGAGCACATGCCATGCCGCCGCGTCGCGCTCGATCTCGGGGCTATTCGCGCCGCATCGGCGCTCGGACACGGAATAATTCAAAGTCGTTGGGAAAAATGTCGAGTTGGGTGTATACATGAACGAAAAAGGGAGGGCGTTCATGGCACGAAGTGCGACTGAGCACGGTCTCGAGAGGCGCGAGTTCATGTCCTATGCGCTGGCATTAGGCGGGATGACGGCTGCGGCCAGCATCCTGGGGCCATCCAATGTGTGGGGTGCGGTCTCGCATCGCCCGCTGGACCCGGTCAACCCGGACATTCTTTTCGGCAGCACCAGCTCTCTGTGGGCCGGACAGCACGATCTCGAGTGGGCGATCAAGCGCATCGCCGCTCTTGGACTGCAGGGCATCGAGCCTTACGCTCCGCAGATCGAGAAGTATCGGGGCAATCCGTCTGTCTTGAAGAAGATGTTCGACGAGGCCGGCCTCACGATGATCGACGTCGCCAACGGCGCGAAGGGACAGTCGACGAATTTCATCGATCCGGCAGAAATCCCGAAGACCATTGCCAGCCATGTGGCGTTCGCCAAAGAGTTTCTTCAGCCGTTTGGCTGCACGTTGTGGAAGTGCAACATGGGCGCCCGGCCGGCCGGCGGCCCGAGCGACGACCAATTGAAGAGGCTCGCCGACACCCTTAACGAGATCGGTCGGCAGACGATCGCCATGGGGATACGCGTGGCGCCGCATCCACACATCTGGGGTCCGATGGAGCGCGAATCAGAAGTCCGCCGCGTGATGGAGCTGACCGATCCGAAGTACGTGTGGCTCACAACCGACACAGGGCATCTGACGTTGGGCGGCATGGACGCCGTGAAAATCATGGGCGACTACTTCCCGCGTATCGCTGAAGTCCACCTGAAGGACACCTACGCGAAATACCGCGGCAACACCTCGACACCGACAGCGGAACAGCACAAGGTCGCCAGCGTGTACCACAATCTCGGCGGCGGCGGCGTCGACGTCCCTGGCGTATTCAAACTGCTTCGTGATCGCAAATACAAGGGCTGGGTCATTTTCGACATGGATGGACCGCGAGCCGGCGACGACGGCTTCGACTCTATCGGTGGAAATCTGGATGTCGCCGTCGACGACTATCTCGCGCACAACGTCAACTACATGCGAATCGTGCTGGGGATCAAACTGCCGCCTCTGATTTGAGAGCGTTCGCGCGATGACATCAGACGACGCGGTGCAGAAGTTCCTGCCCGTGTCGCAGACGGCGGCAATTCTCGGCGAATACCGCGAGACTCCGGCTGATCGTTTCGGCCGTCAGCCATGCCAGGTGGGGTGTGGCGATGACGTTTGGACACCGCAGGAGCGGATTGGAGGTCTCGACCGGCTCGGTGTTGAACACGTCGAGACCGGCTCCGCGCAGGTGTCTCCTTCTCAGTGCGTCCAGCAACGCCGGCTCGTCCACCAGGCGTCCACGAGCCGCGTTGATGAGAATCGACCCGGCTTTCATCTTCGAGAACGCGGCCGCGTTCATCATGCCGGCCGTTTCCGCGGTGAGCGGCACGTGCAGCGACACGATATCGGCCGACGACAATAGATCGTCGAGCGTCAGAAAACGGCCGGCCGCGCCAGGGACTTCGCGCACGTCGGTGTACGTCACGGTCGCACCAACGGCCGTCAGCATCGGCGCCAGGCACCTGCCGACCGCGCCGAATCCCACCAGGCCCACGGTTCGGCCGCCAAGCTCACCAAGACCGTCGATGGATTCATCGGCCACGGCCCAGCCTTGACCCGCGCGTATCAAGTGGTCGAGGTCCGTGAGCCGCCGCAGAGTAGCCAGCATCAGCAGTAGCGTCAGCTCGGCGACGGCTCGTGTGTTGGTACCTGGCATGTTGCACACGGCAATCCCCCGCTGCCGCGCGAGATCCAGGTCGATCGTGTCGACGCCAATGCCGAGCTTCTGAATCAGCCTGAGGCGCGGCGCGCGATCGATTGTCGCGACTCCCACCGGCTCGAGCACGTGAAGCAGCACCTCGGCGTCTGCGATTTCTTCGGCGAATGTCGCGGTGTCGTCCACGTCCACCGTCACGATTCGAAGCCACTCGTTCTCGGTCGCGGCGATCTGGCGGCGAAGTCCCGCCGTAGCCCGGTAGTGAAGGACCGCCTTCATGCGCGATTCCGCAGCGCTTCTTCGATGCGCAGGACCTCATTCCATTTGGCCATCCGCTCAGACCGCGCAAAAGATCCCACTTTCAACTGCCCGACTCCCCAGCCAACCGCCAGGTGAACGATCGTCACGTCTTCCGATTCTCCAGAGCGCGCCGAAACGATCGCCGACCATCCCGCGGCACGCGCCGCCGTCAGTGCCGCGAGCGTCTCCGTGACGGTACCCACCTGATTTGGTTTCAGGAGCACGGCATTGCACGCGCCCAGCAAGGCAGCGGCAGCTACGCGTTCGGCGGACGTGACGAGATAGTCATCACCGATGATCTGAATTCTTCCGCCCATCTTTGTTGTGAACGCCTTCATCCCGGCATCGTCATCCTCGGCCAGAGGATCTTCGATCGACACGATTGGATACCGCCGGCACCAGCCGATCAGAAACTCGACGAGCTCCTCGCTTTCGAGTTCGCGGCCTTCGGCCGGCAGAAGGTAGTGCTGGCCCTGGCGGAGTTGCGTAGCGGCGACATCGATCGCCAAGCTCACATCTTTGCCGGGCTCCAGATCTGCTCGCTCGATTGCCTCGAGCAGCGTATCCAGCGCCTGTGCGTTCGAGGTGAACTCCGGCCACCACCCGCCTTCGTCGGCGACGCCACGCAAGTGGCCGCGGTCGCTCATGATCGATCCCGCCGCGTCGTAAACGCGGGCAGTCATCGACATCGCCTCATCGAAGGTGGACGCGCCGACCGGGATCACCAGAAAATCCTGAATATCGATCCTCCGGCCTGCGTGAGCGCCTCCCCCGAAAATCTGGACCATCGGCCGTGGAAGAACCGGGGTGGCACCATCAGCCAGGTATTGCCAGAGCGGTTCACGGCGCGACGCCGCGGCAGCATGAAGCGCGGCCATCGACACGGCGACCGTGGCATTTCCACCAAGCCTCGCCTTGTTGGGAGTCCCATCGAGTTCGATCAAGCATCGGTCGATGGAGGGCTGATCGACGATCGACATTCCGCGAAGGGCGTTCGAGATTTCGGTATTGATGTTGGCAAGCGCTCGATCCACGCCGAGCCCGCGAAACGGCTTGCCGCCGTCCCGGAGGTCGATCGCCTCGTGGGTGCCGGTTGATGCGCCCGACGGCGCGATCGCCCGCCCCGTCATGCCGTTATCCAGAATGATCTCGGCTTCAACGGTCGGCCTGCCCCGCGAGTCCCACACCCGCCGCCCAACGACGCGGTTGATCTTCACTTTTCGTGCCATGCGTTCTGTACGTCGGCCAGCCGCTCCGGCAAATCCGACAAGAGCCTGCCGGAGACTCGCCGGACAGTGTCCTTGGAGGCTTCGTCGTGGAGATACTCGACAGGTGACTTGCCATCCACTCTCGCCAGCAATAGCGCCGGCAGCAAATGAGAGGCTCGCCGTTCGAGCGACTGCGGCGGCTCCCAATCCACACGTTCGAGGTATCCACGCGCCAGCGCGCGAAATGCTTCGGCGAACTCGAGTGCGGCCGAAGGCACCCACAGGCTTTTCAGAAGCAGATGGTTGAGGCAGAACGCCAAATCGAATGCCGGGTCGCCCCAGCACGCGCACTCAGCGTCGATTAACACCGGCCCAGCGGGGCCGATCAGAATGTTCTTGGGACTGACATCGCCATGCACGGCACTGATCTTCGTGCGAGCGGTGCGATCGGCGAGGTCCTCGAGGATATGTGCGACCTCCGGGTGAACGCGCGCGGTGGCAAGCAAGTACGGCTCGAGGCGGAGCGCGAAGAAGGACTCGGCTCTCTCGGGCGTGTCGAATTCCCGCGAGGCGGCGTGCGAATGGGCGAAAGCGCCATGAAGCGAGGCGAGCAACCTTCCGACGCCGGCGGCAGTTTCAGCGCTGACGAACCCTCGACGCAGCTGCTGCTTCCACTGTTCGTGCGACTCGGGCGGAAGGTACTCCATTGCAAAAACCCCGAGCTGCTCGTCGGAGGCGAGCACTGCCGGCACGGCCTCAGGCTTGAATCCGGCGACGGCCCTGAGCCAGGCAACTTCGGCGCCGCTCCGATGGAGAGGCGCGCGCCACTCCGCTTCCACCCGTAACTTCGGCAGCGCGCGCTTCAGACAAAATGAACGCTGGCCGGCACGAACGATCCAGATGTCCGAGGAGACTCCACCAGACAGTGGTTCATATGAACCAACCAGGCCGGCCGGCAACAGGCCGGACCGCTCGACAAAGCCCATAACGGCCTCGTCCGGGGTGTGCGGCATGGGTAGACTTTATCTGAACACCTGCCTGCGCTACACTCGTGTTTCTACTCACACACGCGCGAAACACCTAGACAGGGAGGCTCTCATGACTCGGACCTGGGCAGGGGTACTGTGCGCGGCTCTGACCGTGTCGACGCCGATCCTGGCGGCAGACTCAACCAGCCAGCCGGTCACGTTCTCCAAAGATGTCGCACCGATCTTCCAGGAGAAGTGTCAACAGTGTCATCAGCCGAATTCGATCGCCCCGATGTCGCTCATCACCTTTGAGAACGCGCGCCCGTGGGCCAGGTCGATCAAGCAGCGCGTCATGACGCGCCAGATGCCGCCCTGGCACATCGATCCGAGTGTCGGTGTCCACGAGTTCAAGAACGACATCTCCCTCACCGACGGGCAAATCGACACGATCGTTCGCTGGGTCGATGCAGGCGCTCCGCAGGGGAACCCCAAAGATCTGCCGCCGCCCAAGCCGCTCGTTACTGATAACCAGTGGCAAGGTGTGCGCGACGGGTTCGGTCCGCCCGATCTCGTGATTCGGTCTTCCGAGTACACGATGCCTGCACAGCATCAGGATGTCTGGTACCGGCCGATGAGCGACATTCCCATCACCGAGCCTCGCTGGGCCAAGATGGTTGAAATCCGCCCAACCACCCTGATGGGTCGCAGGATCGTGCATCACTCGATTGCCTATCTCGTCCTCAACAACGATCCCGATGCCGTGAATACGGGAACGGCGAACGGCTTTGGACGCACAGGACCCATTCCCGTGGCGGACCTCGTCAACCGCCGCCCACAGTTGATGGAGTGGGCGATCGGCAAAGGTTACGATCTGTTCCGGGAAGGCACGGGAAAGCTGCTCCTTCCTGGCGAGAGGATTTCCTGGGATCAACACCTGCATGCTGTGGGGGAAGAGATTACGGCCGGATCGGAAATTGGCATCTGGCTCTATCCGAAAGGCCAGGAACCGAAGAAGCGGAGCTACCTGATTGGATTCACAGGTCTCAGAAAGCAGGAGTTCCTCGACATACCTCCTAACTCGCTGGCGCATACCGAAGGCTTCACGGTGCTCAAAGAGAACACGCTGATCACCAACTTCCAGCCGCATTTCCATTTGCGCGGCAAGGCAATGCAGGTCGAAGCGATCCTGCCGGACGGCACCAACCAGATCGTCAGCTATGTTGGCAAGTTCAACTTCAATTGGATGACGAACTACATCTATGAGGATGACGCGGCGCCGGTCTTCCCCAAAGGCACGGTGATCCATGTCAGCGCCTGGTACGACAACACGAAGGCAAACCCCTCCAATCCCGATCCGGATCAATGGGTGGGATACGGTGATCGCACCGTCGACGAAATGGCGCACGCCTGGATGAACGTGGTGTATCTGAACGACGACGAGTACAACGCGCTGCTGGCGGAGCGCAAAGCCAGGTGAGGTGGTACGCCGCCGTCGCCCTCGCCGCCGGTGGCGCCCTGGTGTCGGCACAGCAGCTGCCCAGTGAACCACAGCGACAATTCGGGACGAGCATCACTGGGGCATTTGAAGGGTGGTTCGTGGACTCCGCCGGCACCCGCAGCTTTCTCGTGGGCTATCTGAATCGCAACGCGACGCAAGCTCTGGACGTGCCCATCGGTCCCAACAATCGGATCGAACCTGGCGGCCCCGATATGGGACAGCCGACGCATTTCCTCCCTGGCCGTCAATGGGGGATGTTCACCGTCACGGTGCCGAAGGACTTCACGACACCCACTCAGCGGCTCACCTGGACGATCGTCGCGAACGGACAAAGCACGAGCATCCCGCTGAGGTTGCATCCCGACTACAACGTCAGTCCATTTGCCGACGTCGCCGTCAAGAACACGCCGCCGGTCTTGCGATTCGAAGAACAGGGGCCCGATCTCCAGGGACCGACTGCCCTGTTGTCGACGGCCGTCACTCGAACGGTCTCCGTCTCTACCCCGCTCGACCTTCCGCTCTGGGCATCAGACGATGCCAGATTCGCGAGCGGAACAATGGCACTGCCGCGCAACCCACCGCCTCCAGTGGAACTGTCCTGGTCGAAGTATCGCGGGCCAGGAGTGGTGACGTTCGACAAGGATCATCCGAAGGTTGAAGTTCTGGCGGGTGGGACAGTCGATGCGCCGTTCCGCGGGAAGTCCGTAACAACGGCGAGATTTGGTCAGCCAGGTGAGTACGTTCTTCACCTGACCGCCAATGACTACTCAGGCACTGGCGGCTCGGGCGAAGTCTGCTGCTGGACGACGGCAATGGTGAAGGTGTCGGTACGTCCATAATGGGACACGAGGGCGTATTACGAGTCACTCGTGGCGCCGCTGAACACAAGACGACATCTAGCTGATTCCTAACCGCTTAAACCATCACAGGTTTGAGTCTGAATGCGCACGGTGTCTCAAACTGGCGCGCGTGTCGCAGATTACGTTTTGGAACACAAACCCGCAGGGCCCACAACTCTCTAATTACTGAGCCAGTTACGTGAACCGCTGACATAACTGATCCGCTGGCAGCGGCCTTGCGTCTGCAAGGCACAGCGGTATGTCCATTCTGGCTCTGGAACCTGATTCAGCACAGGCATCGGCGATTCGTCACATCGTCTGCGATGTCGTACGCGAAGACCTCAGACTTGTCGGCTCGATGAGCGAGCTGCTGCGAACGCTCGGCCCCGACGTTCCCGATTTGATTCTTCTCCCCGCGTTGCTGTCACCCGCGGATGAGGCCGTGCTTCTTGGACACCTCAGCACGTTGCGGCACTCCGGGCACCTGGAGATGCTGATCACACCGCTCCTGTCGGCGCCCGAAGATTCCCTGGCAACACGCTCGCGCGGTTGGCTTCCATGGCGGGGAAAAGCGAAGTCGCACGCCAAATCGCACACGTGCGAGCCGAGTGCCTTCGCCGAACAACTCGTGTGGTCGTTGCGACGAGTCCATCAAACGCGAGAGGAACGCGTCGAGTGCCCTTCTCAAGATCACAGGCTGACCCTGCCGGCTGCCACTGTGGAATTGGCGGTTCCCAGCATGGAGGACCGGCGCGCTCACCAGAGGTTTTCAGCTGACCAGTTGCAAGGTCTTCACGCCGCCCGCATCGCACATGGTCCATCTGTCAGGCTGCTGGACTGCTCGGCTGGCGGGGCACTCGTGGAAACAGAAGTGCCGCTACGGCCAGATTCCGAAGCGGTACTCGAACTCATCAGTGATGGGCGCCGCTCGATCGTGCCTTTCCGCGTCGTACGGTGCGAGGCCTCGGTTGTCGAAAGCCGCCTCATCTACTGGGGAGCATGCGCGTTTTCGCAACCGTTGGAAGTGACCGACCTGCTCCAGCCGGGCGCCGCCGATTCAGCGGAGCCCGCGGTAGTCCAGGTGGATCGGTTCGACAACGTCATCAAAGAGATCGTCGAACAACATTCCGCGCAGGCGGGCTCCACGACCGAGCTCGTCACGTCCCTGCGCGATCTGACATGCTCGTCACCAGGCGATCCCGCTGCGCGCGCAATCAACGGGCTGCTCGCAATCGTCATCGCGGCGGTCGAAGGCGGCGAGGAGCGTTCTTCCACGTTGAGAGTGATCGAACAACATCTGCAGGTGACGCTGCCGTGGTCGACACCACAATTTGCGGCAGCTCCAATGCCGGTCGCCGAGGCCGGCAGCGAGTCTCTCTATCTCACGCTTCCGGCAGCGCGCGGCAACGCCTCGGGCGTGCTGAACGTAGAGCTGCCGCAGGGTGTGATTCTCGAGGATTGGCAGTTTCGACTGCTCAAGGCAAGTACGTACCTCGCGACGTTGCTGCGACCCGTCCCGGAGTCGCGATCCATTCGCCTGGTGACAATGCCGCCTCGATCGAGCGTGAATTCCGGAGACGTCAGAGATTTGATGATCGCTTAAAGGGAGCCCTGAATGACTCGCATTCTTTCCATTGCTGATCCTGATCGTGGGAAACGACTGGCGCACCTGAGCTACGAACGCGGTGGCGCAGACGTGGCGGGCACCGCGGTGCTTTCGCGAGAGGAGGTCGCCGAGCCAGCTCTTCCGTCGGTTGAGGCGGAAACTGTGGTGTCTGTGCCGGACGAGGATGTGCTCGCTCCATATAGACGACGTCCTGACAATCAGTGGCCTCGCGAGCACCGGTTGACGCCGGTGGAGGTTCCCCTGTTGTCAGCCGTCAAGCTCTCATGGGGACCAGAGGTCTCCCTGCTCAACATTTCGAGCACCGGACTGCTTGTTGAAACGACCTCGAGATTCACGCCGGGCAGCGTGGCGGAATTTCAACTGTGCGGTCCGACTAACAGCGTGGTCGTGCCCGCCCGCTTCGTGAGAAGCGAAATTGCCTCCGTCGATTCCCGTTCCGTCAAGTACCATGCGGCCGCGGTATTTACAAAAGGGTTGCACCTTCCGACATTCCTTCGTCCCGACTCGTCCTCGACGTCAAAGGCACTGGCCGACTTGCTGGCACACGTGCTTGCCGACCTGAAGCGTGGCATCAAGTCGTCCGAGCTCCGCGGGAGATTCGAGCACGGACTTCGCCGGTTGGTATCGGC
>JAMQPK010000117.1 GCA_023717525.1 Vicinamibacterales bacterium
CCTGACGGCCTCGCCCGCGACGTGCGCATCGATCGTTTTGTACCGTTTACCGTTCACCGTTTGCCGTTCGTTGGCTTTCTTCGTGCCCTTCGTGTCGTCGTGATCCGTACTGTCAAAAAAAAAGACCGGCGCTTTCGCACCGGTCTCACCTTAGCCCTTAGCCCTCAGCCCTCAGCCCTTACTGAGCCGCCGCCAACTCCGCCACCTGCTCCTTCATCCACGTGTCGTAGGCTTCCTGCGTCTTACTCGAATAGAAGCCGCGCATGCGGTAGTGGCCGAGGCCGCACAGCTGCGAGCAGTTGATTTCCCAATCACCGGTCACCGTGGGTGTGAACCACAACGGGATCGACTCGCCGGGAATGCTGTCCTGCTTCACGCGCATCTGGATCAGGCTGAAACTGTGGATGACATCCTTGCTCGAGAGATGGACGATCACCGGCTTGTTGATCGGAAAATTCAGCTGGTTGATGGTCGTGATGTCGTCTTTGGCCGCGGGGTCGGTGCGATCGATCCCGAGAGGATTGTCGGCCGACATCAGATCGGGCCGCGCACGCCCGAACTGTCCGTCCGCGCCCGGATAGTGCACGTTCCACGCAAACTGTTCGGCAACCACCCGAATCACCGTCGCCTGACTTTCCTGCGGGAACGCGTCGACGCGCGCCGCCCACGCCGGGATGGCGAAGACGACGATGAGGACGAGCTCGATGCCTGCCACCGCCCACTCGATGTAGCTGGCGAAGTGGCTCTTCACGCCTTCGTAGCTGGCCTTCGGGTTGGCGCCCGATCGAAACCGAATCAGCGTATAGATGAAGAACGAGCCCCAGCCCACGAACAGGAACGCCATCAGCCAGTGCGTCAACTCCGTCATCTGGTCGATTTGTCCGGCGTGCGCCGATGCCGCAATTGGTATCTCGAGGAACTCACGCATCCTAGTAACTCCCTCCGTAAAGCTTCTGCCGCCGCCTCAGATGCAGGAAGAACGCTCCAAAGGCGCCGAGCACGACTACCGTGACGCCCAGCAGCGCAAGGATCCCCATCTGCATCCCTTTCACCTGCGGTGAATCGGGAGCGCCGAAACAGACCGGACACGCCAGCGCCGGGCTGGCGGAAGCAAGCAGCGCAGTGGCCGCCAATATCAGCGTCTTCATCAGAAGGTCCGCACTTTCCTCAGAAAATACGGGCCGTAGACGCAAAGCGCGGCCGATCCGGCCAGCGACACCACGCCAAGCGCGACGAAATTGTTGAACAGCCCCCAGACGCCCATGCCGATCGAGAGGAGCATCGAGAGCGCGATAAAGACGATGTGGAACCACTTCAACGTCATGGCAATTACTTCTGAACGATCTTATCCAGGTTGGTGGCCAGCGGAATGATCATCAGAAACGCAAAGAACACGGCCGTCAGCGCCAGCGAGTAGTAGATGAGCTTGCGTTCGTGATTCAAGTGCATGAAGTAGAGCGCGACCAGCGAGCCTTTCACCGTCGCGACCGCGAGGGCGATCATGATGGCCTCGTGCACTTCGAGGTGAAGGTACGAAATGGCGACGGTGACCACCGTCAGCACCATCAGGGCCCCGAACACCATCAGATACGTCTTCACGTGCTTGCGAATATCGTCCGCGTGACCGCTGCTCATGCTCGTTCTCCGTTTACCGTTGACCGTTCACCGTTAAAGCAAGTAAAGCATCGGGAACAGGAAGATCCAGACCAGGTCGACGAAGTGCCAGTAGAGGCCGGCAATCTCGATGCGGTTGGTGAACCGCTCGGGTTCGGTCTTCCACATCTTGTTGCCCGGACCCCAGAGATACGTATTCACGATGATGCCGCCCAGAATGTGCAGGCCGTGCAGGCCGGTCATCGTGAAGTAGATCGCCAGAAACGTGCTGTGCGAGGGGCCCTCACCCGCCACGAGGTGGTGCTCGTATTCGAAATACTTCACCACGAGGAAGACCAGTGCCAGCACGATCGTTGCGCCGAGGTACAGCTTGAACTTGGCGAACTCGTTCATCTTCAACGACGCCCACGCCATCACCATCGTCACAGACGATGAGATCAGGACGATGGTGTTGAAGAACGCCATCGGCACGTTCAGTTCTTCATACCCGTGCGGCCACTCGGTGGAGCCGACGCGCAGCAGGATGTACGACGAAAACAGCGCGGCGAACAGCATGACTTCCGACGAGAGGAACAGCCAGACGCCGAGCTTGCCATTGGACAGTCCGGTGTCTGGCCGGACTTCGACGGTATATGGAATCTCCATGCGGCCTAGTCCCTTTGATTCTGCGGGAAGTAGTCGGTTGAGCGCCCGGGCACGCTGTATTCGTACGGCCCGCGGAACACTTCAGGCTGTGTCTCGAAATTGCCGTGGGCGAGCGGCGGAGACGTCGTCGCTGTCCATTCGAGCGTGGTCGCGTTCCACGGATTCGGACCGACCCTCTTGCCGCCCTTTATGCTCCAGAAGAAGTTCACGATGAACACGATCTGAAAGGCCATCAGCGTCCATGCCGACATCGACATGAACATGTTCCAGTGCAGCACAGGCTGGGCGTGCGCGTACTGCACGCCGCCGTCATACAGCCGCCTGTTCACGCCATGCAGCCCCTGAATGAACATCGGGAAGAAGATCCCATTGATGGCGATGAACGACCCGACGAAATGAATCTTGCCGAGCATTTCGTTCATCTGCCGGCCCGTGACCTTCGGGAACCAATAGTAGATGCCGGCGAACAGCGCGAAGATCGTTCCCGGCGCGACCACGTAGTGAAAGTGTCCGATGACGTAGTACGTGTCGTGCAGATGGATGTCGCTCGGCGCAAGGCCAAGCGGGAGCCCCGTCAACCCGCCGATGCCGAACATCGGGAGGAATGCGAGGGCGAACAGCATTGGCGTGTTGTACCGAATCGATCCCCCGTAGAGCGAGAGAAACAGCGCGCTCAAGATGATGACCGATGGAATCGAGATGATCATCGTCGTGGTCTGGAAGAACGAGTTCATCGTCGTGCCCATGCCGGTCATGAACATGTGATGCGCCCAGACGACGAACGACATGAAGCCGAGGAAGATGATCGCGTAGATCAGCACGCGATACCCCCACAGCGGCTTGCGCGTGTTGTTCGCGATGATCTCCGACACGATGCCCATCGCGGGAAGAATCAGAACGTAGACCTCGGGATGTGCAAGGAACCAGAAGAGGTGCTGCCACAGCAGCGGGTTGCCGCCGCCGGCGATCGCCATCACCTTGTTTCCGACGACGAGCCCGCTCGGCAGGAAGAAGCTCGTGTGCGCGACCTTGTCCATCAGCTGCAACACGCCCGCGGCTTCGAGCGGCGGAAACGCGAGGAGCAGCAGGAAGCTGGTGACGAACTGCGCCCACACGAAAAACGGCAGCCGGAAGAAGTGCAGCCCTTTCGTGCGCAGCTGAATAATCGTGACGATGAAGTTCATCGAACCGAGCAGCGACGACGTGATCAGGAAGATCATGCCGATGAGCCACATCGTCTGCCCGTCGGTGGCGGTGATCACCGAGAGCGGCGGATACGACGTCCAGCCCGATTGCGCTGCGCCGCCGGGGATGAAGAAGCTGACGAGCATCACGACGCCGCCGATGAAGTACACCCAGTAGCTCGCCATGTTGAGCTTGGGGAACGCCATGTCGGGCGCGCCAATCATCAGCGGCATCACGTAGTTGCCGAAGCCGCCGACCGCGAGCGGGACAACGCCAAGGAACACCATGATCGTGCCGTGCATGGCGCCGAGCTGGTTGTAGAACTCGGGGAGCATGATGCCGCCGGGCGCGTTCGCCATGCCCAGCAGGCCGCCGATGACCGGGATCGGCTGCATCGGATACGCCAACTGCCAGCGCATCAGCGCCATCAGCGCGAATCCGAAGAGCAGGAAGAGCAACGCCGTTATCGTGTACTGGATCCCGATGACCTTGTGGTCCTGGGAAAAGACGTACTTCCAGACGAAGCTCTGTTCGTGGTCGTGCGCATGAGCGTGCCCGTGCGCGTGGGCGCCCGCGGGCGCGTGTCCAGCCGTCGTCACGTTATCCAACTGCGTGACTCCTTTATGAAAGCCTGTAAATCCGACGTCGTTGCGTCGCGATTCTATATGCCGTTGTCGCTCAGGCGCAAGTGCGCAGGCGCAACCAAGTACGTTAAGATTGGGGTTTCTCGGCCTGCTTTTGCCTTGCAATCCGGGGCCGCTATCGTCTAGGGGTCAGGACACGTGGTTCTCAGCCACGGGACCGGGGTTCGAATCCCCGTAGCGGTACCAACGTTCCCTGTGATATTCATTAAAGGTTTCAGGCTCGTCCAGATGTTGTTTACTTCGCCCAGGAGAGTTTCGATGCATTCAAGATTGCTCGCGTTACCCCTCGTGCTCGCGTTCCTTGCGGCGGCCTGCGGCGGCGGCCAGCCCGCGCCGGCACCCGCCAGTGAAGCGCCGGCTGCAGCAGCCGTCGATCCGGCCACGGCGGCCACCCTCAACGGCACGGTCTCGTTCGAAGGCGCGGCGCCCGCGAACGTCGGGATCAAAATGAACGCCGACCCGGTCTGCATGAAGGAAAATCCGACACCGCAGACGCAGGAAACCTACATGGTGAAGGACGGCAAGCTCGCCAACGTGTTCGTGTACATCCAGGACGGCCTGGGCGGCCGCACGTTTACGGCGCCGACCGAAGCGGTGGTGCTCGATCAGAAGGGCTGCCGTTATCATCCGCACGTGTTCGGCCTGATGGTCGGACAGCCGATGACGATTCTGAACAGCGACCCGACCCTGCACAACATCCACGCGATCCCGGGCACCAACTCGGAGTTCAACACCGCACAGCCGATTCAGAACATGAAGACCGAGCACATCTTCAAATCCAAGGAAGAGAAGGTGGTGGTGCCGTTCAAGTGCGACGTGCACGGCTGGATGAACGCCTATGCGGGCGTGCTCGATCACCCGTACTTCGCCGTCACCGGTGAGGACGGCAAGTTCAGCATCAAGAACCTGCCCCCGGGCACGTACAAGCTGACGGCGTGGCACGAAAAGGCCGGGACGAAGACCATCGACGTCACCGTTGCCGCCAAGGAAACCAAGGAAGACGCGAACTTCTCGTTCTCGGCTCCCGCCGCGGGGAACTAAGCAATAGGCTGCCGACTCCGGGCTCCAGGCTTCTGGCCTGAGGCCCGGAGTCCGAAGCCCGAAGTCAGGGTTATCCCCCCCCATGTGGCTTCACCGATACGCAAAATTCGTCTCCGCGGCGACGGTGCTGCTGATTGTGGCCGGAGGGCTGGTCACCAGCACTGAATCGGGCCTGGCGGTCCCCGACTGGCCGACAAGCTACGGCTGGAACATGTTCGCGTTCCCCATGAAGCACATGGTGGGCGGCATCTTTTACGAGCATGGCCATCGGCTGATCGCGAGCGGCGTCGGGTTCCTCACGATTGTCCTTGCGCTCTGGCTCTGGCGCGCCGAGTCTCGGAAGTGGATGCAGGCGCTCGGCTTTGCCGCGCTAGGCGCCGTCATTCTCCAAGGGATTCTCGGCGGGATCACCGTGCTCTTCTTCCTGCCGACGGCAATCTCGACAGCTCACGCAGGACTCGCTCAGATTTTTTTCTGCCTCACAATCTCCATCTCGTTGTTCACCTCACGCAGCTGGCAGTCGCTTCCTGCCGGCGGCTGGGTCGACGACAGCATGCTGCGACGGGTCGCCATAGCGACAACGGCGCTTGTCTACGCGCAGATTCTCGTTGGCGCGACCATGCGCCACTCTAATGCGGGGCTGGCGATCCCCGATTTCCCATTGGTGTTCGGCGGCCTTCTTCCGCCGGTCTGGACCCCGCAGATTGCCATCCACTTCGCGCATCGCGCGGGCGCGCTCGTTGTCGGGCTGGCAATCGCCGCAACGGCCGGGCACGTGCTCTACCATCACGGCGAGCGTGCTGAACTGAGGCGCCCGGCGCTGCTGCTCGTGTGCCTGGTGCTCACCCAGATGACGCTCGGGGCGTTCATTATCTGGTCGAAGAAGGACGTCGCGATCAACACGGCGCACGTCATCACCGGCGCGCTGACCCTGGCAACGTCACTGGTGCTGACGTTGCGCGCTCATCGCGTGCGCTTTGGCGCGGCCTCAGCGGCGGATGTCCGTGCAACGCTGGCTCCCGCGCTCGATCGATCGGGGGCGCGGGCATGAAGAAGGGGTCGGGTGCCCTTCTCGACGCCCCTTTTCCAGCGGCGGCGGCTCCCAGCCGCGTCGCCGACTTCGTCGCCCTCACCAAGCCGCGCCTCAACTTCCTCGTCGTCGTGACAGCGGCCGTCGGCTACTACCTGGGCGCGGGAGACCATCTCCAGGCGATGAAGCTTATCGAGTCGATCGTCGGCACCGCGCTCGTGGCCGGAGGCGCGGCGGGGCTGAATCAGGTCTACGAGCGCAACACCGACAACCTGATGTGGCGCACCCGCAACCGCCCGCTCGCCGCGCAGCGCCTCACGCCGAACGAAGCCACGATCTTCTCGCTGGTGATCGCCGGTGCCGGCCTTGGCTTGCTTGCTCTGAACGCGAACCTGCTCGCCGCGTCTCTCGCACTGCTCACGCTCATCTCCTACAACGTTGTCTACACGCCGATGAAGCGCCACTCGCAGCTCGCGACGCTGGTCGGTGCGATTCCAGGGGCCCTGCCTCCAATGATCGGCTGGACCGCGGCGCAGGGGCGCTTGACGCCGGAAGCCTGGGCCCTTTTCGCCATCGTCTTCGTCTGGCAGATTCCACACTTCATGGCGATCGCCTGGCTGTATCGGGACGATTTTGGCCGCGCGGGATTTCCGCTGCTGCCGGTCGTCAGCCCGGACGGAGTCAGTACCGCGCGCCAGGCAGTGATTTTCGCGGCGCTTCTGATTCCCGTCAGCCTCCTGCCGTTCCAGCTGCGGGCAGCCGGTGCGGTTTATGCTGCCGGCGCACTTGTGGGCAGCCTGGCGATTCTTGGACTTTCGCTGTCGTTCGCCGCGCAGCGCACCAATGACCGCGCGCGCCGGTTATTCGTCGGATCGATCACCTACCTGCCGCTGTTGTGGATGCTGCTCATCGCCGACGCCAGATGATCGACTACTCGGTGCTGCCCGCTGTCAACGCGACGCTGAACGCTACGTCGGGCATCTTTCTCCTGACTGGCTACGTGCTCATCAAGCGGCGACAGATTGACGCGCATCGCCGCGCCATGCTCGCCGCCTTCACCTCGTCCACGCTCTTTCTCATCTCGTACGTCGTGTACCACTATCACGCGGGGTCGCGCCCATTTCCAGGACAGGGGCCCATCCGGGCCGTCTACTTCGCCATTCTCGTCTCGCATGTCATCCTGGCGATCGTCATCCTGCCATTCATCATCTCGACGCTGACCAAGGGTTTGCGCGGGCAATACGCGAGGCACAAGCGTGTGGCCAGATGGACTTTCCCGTTGTGGATGTACGTGTCGGTGACAGGCGTGATCGTGTACTTGATGCTGTATCAGCTCTACTGATCTATCCTCTGAAAATGCCTAAGCACCTGCTTCTCGCGGCGCTAGCTCTCTGCCTGGCCGTGCCGCATGGGGCCGTCGCGCAGGGGCCAAACGGGGCGAAGCCGGCCGACCCGATGCGCATCGCGATCATCGTCGACAACAGCCAACCGACCACCGACCATCTGCCGCAGATTCGATGTGCGCTCCAGGAGCTGCTCAAAGCCCTGCCACCCGGCCACGAGCTGATGCTGGTGACCAGCGGCGGTCAGATGAACATACGCGTGCAGCCAACCAAGGACTATCTTGAGATTCTCGAGGCAGCCGGCGAAATCTCCGTGGCCAGAGGGGGCGGAAATGCCCTCATTGGCTCGGTTCAGGAGGTCTACGATCGCTTTTTCAGAACGCTCGAAAGGCGCTGGCCGGTCATCATCATCTCGACCGACGGCGCCGATTTCAGCCAGCGCGTGACGACGAAGTCGGTGAACGAGCTGTTGCAGGCACTAAAACAGAAAGACGTCCGGGTCAACGCCATGCTGCTGACATCGACAGGCGACGGCCTCGTGCGATCGGTGACGCTCGCGATGATCGAGCAGACGGGCGGATTCTACGAATCGGCAACGATTGCCACCGCGCTGCCCGGCCGGACGAAAGCGCTCGCCGGGAAAATCACGAAACAATACACAGACTTGCAGGATAGATAGACTCCTGGCTCCAGGCTTCGGGCTCCAGGCCAAAAGCCTGAAGTCCGAAGTCCGAAGTCTATCGGCGTTAGAAGATGTATTTGATTCCGAACTGCAGCTGCCTCGCGTTGTTCGAGGTGGCCGTCACTCGGCCGCCGGCGGCAATATCGATGTTCGTGTTCGGCAAGGCGAAGTAGACAGAGTTGAGGAGGTTGAACGCCTCCGCCCGGAACTCGACCCTCGACGACCTGCCCACCGCAAACCGCTTGAACAGCGACGCATCCACGTTCCAGACATGATCGCCGCGCAGAATACCTCTGCCGGAGTTGCCGTAGGTAAACGCCGCCGGTTCGACAAACGCGGTCTTGTCGAACCAGGCGTCTTGCGTCGGGTTGTCGAGCTCGCCGGAGCCGATGCGGTTCGGGCGCTGATTTCCAACGCCGGTATTCGCGATATCGCGGGAAACCGTCGGCGTGAACGGAAGGCCGCTGCGGTAGTTGATGATGCTCTGCGCCTGCCAGCCGCCGATGATGGCATTGGTCACCTTCCCCGCGTCGCTGACGAAGCGCTTTCCGGTGCCAAATGGCAGCTCGGCACCGAAGCTCATCGCCAACAGATGCGGGATATCGAAAGACGCCAGCCCTGTTTCGTAGGTGTAGTTGCCGCCAGTCTCCGGCGCCGGCAACGTCGCGAGGCTCTTGGCATATGTGTACGACACGAGGTACCAGAAGCCCGCAGAAGGTCTCTTCTGCAGCTTGGCCTGAAACGCATGATACTCGCTCGACAGTGATTGGCTGTGCACGTTCAGGTTGCCGAAACGCGGATACGGCCGGCGCGCCTGAATGTTTCCGGCTCCGGCAGGTGGAATGTTGATCGGTTCGGCCTGCTGCTGATTTGAACCTTTCGTCCCGACATAATTCATCTCGATGCTCGTGCGGGAGACGAGTTCATGCTGAAACCCGAAATTCCATCGCTGATCGAATCCCATGTCGGCTTCGAGCGGGAGCGGCGTCCAGCCAACCGTCCCCACCGACGCGCCAAACGGCACTCCGAGAAAGTAGTTTCCCAGCGTGCGAGTCGGCACGACATTCGCCGTGGCATTCACGGCCTCGCTGAGGCTGAACGGGAGGAAGTTGAAGTTCAGACGGCCGCTCGTGCCTTCGGCTTCGTAGAACATCCCGTAACCGCCGCGGATCACCGTTTGATCGCCAAAGGGCCTCCACGCAAATCCAAGGCGCGGCGCCACCTGCTTGGTGTCGTTCGACGTAATCTGCAGCGGAATGCCTGCCTGGCTGCTGGTCTGCATCAGATCCCCGAACAGCGCATACCCGACATCTGCCAATCGCTGAACCGAAAGATCGATCTTGTCGGTCTCGCTCGACACGATGATGGACTTCTCTCGCGTCGGATCGAACGCCGCCGCCTGGCCCTTGTACCCCGTCAGCCAGGGCGTGTATTCGTATCGGAAGCCCAGGTTCAGCGTCAGGGAGTCGCTCACCCTGAGGTCGTCCTGCATGAAGGCATGCCAGTAGGTACCGTACCCGCCCCACCACGTCGCCGGGTTCGATCGCGTGGCGCTGATCGGATAGCCGAGCATGTAGTCGGCAAACGCGTTGCCTGTGCCCGCGGGCGACGACGGACGCTGGGTCATGACACCGGTGTAGTTGAAGACGCCGTTGTGGCTCCGCGCGTCGGTGAAGAGGATGTTCCGGCGATACATGCGCCCGCCGAACTTCATGATGTGCCTGCCCTTGATCCAGGTCAGGTTGTCGGTCACCTCGTATTCACCTCTGTCCTGCCACTTCGGCCGGCCGTCTCCCGCGTTTCCGGCGAACCCTGCGTAGCCCGAAAACGAAAATGCCGGAAGCGTGGCAATGGCTGGATCCTGGATGCCTTCGAGGCCAGTCACACCTGCCTGTTGAAGCAGTTGGACGCCCTGTCCCTGGAAGTACGCCGTCGATCGATACTCGCCGTACATCCGGCTGAACCGTACTTCATGGACCAGGGACGACCCGAAATTCGAGGTCAGCGCAAGCGCGATGTTGTAGGCAGGTCCGCTCAGCTTGGTCGCGCCCAACGCGGGCCACGGACTGTCCCTCTCCTCGGAGCTGTGATGATTGCTGTAGCGCATGAACAGTCTGTTCTGCGAGTTAATCTCCTGATCGAGCCTCAACGTCACCTGGTCGGCATGGAATGACGTAATCGGCGTCGACACGTACGTGTCGCCAGCCGAGTTCGGCAGCGGAATGTACTGATTGAAGAACAATGCCTGGGACGAGAGGCGGCTCTGCGGAATGACGTTGTCGGCAAATTGGTCGCGGGCTGTACCGGACGTGGTTAACGGATCAAAGATCGGCGCGAGGCCGCGAAAATCGCCCGCGCGTTGCGCAGCCGTCGGCACGATGCTCACATTCACGTTGCCTTCCGTCCGCCGTTGGCCTTCATAGCTGGCAAAGAAGAAGGTCTTACCGGTGCCGTCGTAGAGACCTGGAATGACGACCGGGCCGCCCAGCGTGCCGCCGTACTGGTTCCGCTCGAGCTTTTCCTTCCTTGAGGCAAAGAAGTTCTTCGAATCGAACGCGTCGTTACGAATAAATTCAAAGATGCTTCCATGGAACGCATTGCCACCCGACTTGGTCGTCACGTTCAGCGTGGCGCCGGCGCCATGGAATTCCGCCGAGTACGCATTCTGCTGAACGCTGAACTCCTGCAATGCATCAACCGACGTCTGGATCCAGGTGCCTCCCTGGTGCTCTTCGGTAACGTCCACTCCATCGAGAAGGAACCGCGTCTGCGCCCCAGCCACGCCGCCGATGACGTTGCCGTTGGCGGCTTCCGGCCGCACGGTCTGCACGTTTCCGGTTGGCGGCAGCAGCGCGACGCCCGACGTCAGCCTCGCCAGCTCCTGGAAGCCCCGGCCGTTCAGCGGCATGTCCACGATTTGCTCGTTGCTGATCACCTGACTCAGCGTGGCAGATTCGGTATTGAGGAGCGGAGCTTCGGCGGTGACCCTCACTTCCGTCGACAGTCCGCCAAGGCTGAGCGTCAGTTCCACGCGAGCGGCCTGGCCGACCGTGAGCTCCAGCCCCTCACGGACCGTCGTCTGGAAGCCGGGGATCTCGGCGCTCACGCGATAGGTGCCGGGGTCGAGCGGCGTGACGACGTAATTACCCTCGGAATCGGTGATCGCCGTTCTCAGGAGGTTGGTCGCCAGGTTCGTGACGGTGACAGTGGCTCCGGGGATGCCCGCGTGCTGAGGATCGTAGACGGTTCCCAGGACGCGTCCCGCCTGAAGCTGCGCGAAAGTAGTCGTGTTTGCCAAAATGCAGATCGCGGCCAGCAGCGCGACGCCTGCGAGCGTCTTCAGGCTCATGAGTCCTCCTGACGTGATGTGTGAAGCGAGGAGATTAGGATGGCGGGATCGAGACTGTCAACACTTTTTGTTACAAACAGTTGCAAATCGCGAAACTGGTTTCACGCCGCTATTGCTCGGAGGCTCCCAGCTTGCGAAGGAGGGCTGCCGTCTCCGGAAACGGACTCGGGCGCGGGGTGTCGATACCGGTGAGATCGGCGCCCGCCGAGACCGCACCGCGTCCCCTGCCGCTGTTCAGCAGCGCAGTGAGAGGCGTCTGCCCTCGCTTGTTCTTCACGTTCAGCTGAGCGCCGTGATCGACCAGAAACTGAACCACGCTGTTGTGTCCCAGCACTGCGGCAGCGTGCAGCGCTGTATCGCCCGCCTGATTCACGGCGTTCGGATCGTCACCTAACTCGGCAGCGGCCTTCACGCCTTCGAGCACTTCGCTCTCGGGCTCGACTTTTCCAAAATCGATCGTCGCGATTCCACGCCGATCGTCAGTGGGACTCGAGCCCATGCCAGCCGCCAGCATCAATGCGGTCGCACCGTTCGGCATGGTCTCGTGCACGTCCGCGCCGCCAGCAGCCAACGCCCGCATGATCTCGGGCTCGAGGAACCGTGCAGCAAGGAGGTACGGTGTCGAACCAATGAGCGTGAACGGGAGATTGAAATCGGTGGTGTCGCGCCGCATGGGCGTGCCCTTTATCATCCGCACATTCGGCTTCGCGCGATGGGCGAGCAGCGCCTTCACGAGTTTCACGTCGCTCTTCAGCACGGCGGCATGGAGCGCAGTGTAGCCGGTGCCAAAAGCATCCGGATCGGCGCCATGCTCGAGGAGCAGTTCACCGACACCACCACGCCCGGAGTGTGCAGCGAGCACGAGCGCACTCGTGCCATCCGGCAACGAATCGTTGGGATCGGCGCCGGCCTTCAGCAGCACCCTGGCAGACTCCACGTCGCCGACGCGGGAAGTGAACAATAGCGGCGTGCTGCCGCCACGCACGACGGTGTAGTTGAGCTCCTCACGGCCTGCCCGCTGAGTTTCCTCGCCAACAACCGTCTGCGCATAGCTCCGCGATCGCGCACGAACATCGGCGCCGGTCTCGGTGAGCACCTGAACAACCTCGGGATGGCTCTGGGCCGCCGCCCACATCAGGGCCGTCTGGTCGTGGGCCTTCTCCTTGTCGTTTACGCGGGCCCCGTGCACAAGCAGCGCCTTTACCGCCTTCGCGTCTCCAGCCCGGGCGCAGGTCATGAGCACGGTCTCGCCGTTCAGCGAAGCGGCATTGGCGTCGGCTCCAGCCGTAAGGAGCCTCTCCACGATCGATGGACTGCGGTTGGTGCATGCAAGGTGAAGCGGGGTGAATCCGTTGTCGTTGGCCGCGTTCGCGCGAGCGCCACCGCGGATCAGCAGAGCGGCAATCGTCAGATCGTTGACGTGTGCGGCCCAGTGCAGCGGCGTGCTGCCGTCAGCCTGAGGCGTGTTCGGATTCGCGCGCTGCTTCAGCAGGGCGCGAACGGCTTCGGCGTCTTTCCTCCGTATGGCGCGAACGAGCGGCGAATCGCCGACATCGGCGAGGACCGCCACCCCCATGACGACCACACAGCAGGCACCGGCGAAGCCCCTAAAGAGAGAGAATCTTCGCATCGACCCGTCCGTTACTGTCGCCGATCTTGTCCCAGTGCACGCCGAGCTGATCGAGCAGCGTGAGATGAAGGTTCGCGAGTGGCGTTCCTTTGAACTTGATGTGCCGGCCGCCCTTCAGGTTTCCGGCGCCGCCGCCCGCGAGGATCATCGGAATATCGATGGGCGAGTGGCTGTTGCTATCGGCCATCCCCGCCCCGTACATCATCGTCATGTGATCGAGGAGCGTGCCATCGCCGTCCGGCGCCGCCTGAAGCTTCTCGAGATAACGCGCAAACATCTGCATGTGGTACGCGTTGATCTTCGCGACCTTCGCGACCTTCTCCGGCTCCTGTTGATGATGCGAGATGGGATGGTGCGCGTCGGCGACGCCGATCTGCGGATAGGTCATCCCGCTGTGCTCGTGGCCGACCATCAGCGTGATGACTCGAGTGAGATCGCACTGGTAGGCCAGGACCTGCAGATCGAACATCAGCATGACGTGCGCTTCCCAGCTCGACGGAATGCCTTCAGGATGGTCGATCAGCGGCAGCTCCTGATCGCCCTGCTCTTCGGCCAGCTGGATGCGTTGTTCCACCGAACGAATGGCTTCGAGGTATTCGGCAAGCTTCGTTCGATCGCTTTGCGGCAGAGCACCCTGCAGATGCGCCACTTCCTGGGTCACCGAGTCGAGCACGCTTCGCTGCTGGCGGAACCGCGCGAGCCTCACCTTCGGATCGGTGCTGCCGCTGTCGCCGAAGAGCCGCTCGAAGACAACGCGCGGGTTGTGCTGCGTCGGCAGCGGTGTGTTCTGGCTCTTCCAGGAAATCGTGTTCGTATACGGGCACGCGAATCCCGTGTCGCACGCGCCGGCCGTTTCACTCGATTCGATCGCCAGCTCGAGCGATGCCAGCTGCGTGTGCTTGCCGGTTTCGTTCGCCAGAATCTGATCCATCGAGATGCCTGCGTCGAGCCACGTCTCGCTCAACGGCGGCGACACATCCGTAAGAAACCGCGTGCTCGCTTTCGCGTGCGCGCCGCCCGGCCGCCCCGGCGTCGGGATGCATTCGAGGCCCGTCAGCACCAGGATCTGCTCTCGGAACTTGGCAAGAGGCGACAGAGTGGGTGTCAGCTCGAACCCTGCGCCCTCGATGAGCGGCAAGTAGTTCTTCATGATCATCCCGTTGGGGACATACATGACACCGAACCGATTGACCGGCTTGGCGGCAGTGTTGGCCAGGGCCGACAGCGCGGGCACCATGCTGTCGAGCAGCGGCAGCGCGACCATCGCGCCCATGCCCCGCAGAACCGTTCGCCTCGGAATCGCCTTCTTTGAAATAAACATGGAATCCCCTTCTAGTTCGTCATCTCCTCGCTACGCCATTCGCCGGTGGATTGCTCCGTGTTTCGCCGGGAACCACGCCCATGCTGAACGGCGTGCTCGTCACGATGCCGGATACGATCGCCGACCACCGATAGCCGCTCTTCTCTGCCTCGCGTGCAATCTTCCGTACGGCGGGCAGGTCGTAGTACTCGAGCCCCCGTCCAAGCGCGTACGCCAGCAGCTTGCCGCTGACCGTGCGCACAAACTCCTGCTTGTGGCTCACGAGCAGGGCCCGCAGGCCCTTCACACCATCGAACGTCGTGCCATCCGGCAGCGACGCAGAGGCGTCGATACGGGCGCCATCGCTTTCGACGCGCCACTTCCCTGTCGCATCGAAGTGCTCGAGTGAAAACCCGAGCGGATCCATCCGCATGTGGCAGGAGGCACACACAGGATTCTTCCTGTGCACTTCCATTCGCTCGCGCAGTGAGCGAGGCGCACCGTCCAGGCCGGCTTCCTTCAATGCAGGCACGTCCGCCGGCGGTTCGGCAGGCGGCGCCCCAAGCAGATTCGCCAGGACCCATCGTCCGCGCATGACGACAGAGGTGCGGTTGCCATAGGAAGTGATCGTCAGAAGACTTCCCTGGCCGAGCAGCCCGCCACGCAGCCCATCGGTGAACGCCACCTTGCGGAAATGATCGCCATAGACGTTCGGCACTCCGTAGTGCGTGGCGAGACGCTGATTCAGGAAAGAATAATCGGCGCTCACGAGGTCGGTAACGCTGCGATCGTTGTGGACCTGATCGCCGACGAACAGCTTGGTCTCGGTCTCCATCGCCTCGCGGAGATTCTCATCGAACTCGCGATAGAGGTCGGTGTCGGGAACCACGCCGGCGATCTTGCCGAGCTCGAGCCAGCGATTTGCGAAGTTGTTGACGAGCGCATTCGAGCGCGGGTCGCGAAGCATGCGCTGGACCTGCTGTTCGAGCGTCGCTGGATCCGTCAGCTTGCCACGCGCCGCGACCGCGAGCAGCTCATCATCGGGGACGCTCCCCCACAGAAAGAACGACAGCCTCGAGGCCAGGTCCAGATCGGTCAAGCGATACGGCGAGCCCGCGGGCCTGCCTTGTGGCGGGTGCTCGACTCGAAACAGAAAACTCGGCGCCGCAAGAATTCTCTCGACGCCGCGTTGAATGCCGGCGTCGAAGCCGCCGTCGGCGAGCCCGGCCCGGTAGAACTCGAGCAGGGTCTCGACATCCTTCTCCGTCAGGGGACGTCGATAGGCGCGCGTCGCGAGCGTCGAAAGTATTTTCCGCGCGCAACCGTCTTCCTTGATAGCCGGGGTCCCTCCCCCGGCCACCGGCTTGCACACGAACAAGCGACGCCGCACCGACGAATCCCCCGGGGCGGGTTTTCCGTATGGCCCGCCGATCATCACGATTTCGACGGCCGGGTTGCCGTGGTAGTACTCGTTGGTCGTGCGGCCGAAGCCTGTCTGTGGCGGCTGCCAGACGCCTTCCGACTCCCAAAGACGCCGCACGAACGACACACCGACGTCGTGCAGGCCCGCTTTCACGGGAACGCGCACTTCGAGTTTGGCATCGGCCGTGTGCATGTACTCTTCGAACGCCGCATCACCCTGAGTGTTGCCGGCGAAATTCTCGGGGGTCGTCATGCCCTTGGCCTCGCCCCCAACCGAGAAGCGCTGCACCAACGCTCCATCGACGCGGAAATCCAGCTGATGGGGTTCTCCCATACCGATGATGTAGTCGTACTCCTGACGTCGGAGAAGAACCTTGATGGTGTACTCGCCATCCAGCGGGAAGTAATGGTGGATGAGCGCACCGCCGCGCGACCCAAACGGCAGGTCGTCGCTCATTTGCTCTTCCTGGAAGAGCGCTTTGGAAATCTTGAAGGTCTCGACGACCGGATTCAGCGTTGTATCACCGACGGCCAACCGGCTAATCGTTCGCGCTGCGGACAGGTAATTTTCCAACAGCGCCGGCGATACCGACAGCACGCTGGCGACGTTGTCGAAGCCTTCCTGATCGGCCGCGTCCGAGGAGAGCAGCGCCTCTCCGTCGATCTCGAGGCCAAGCAAATCACGAATGGCGGCAGTGTATTCCGCGCGGTTCAAACGGTGCACAGCCACGCGGCCAGGATTGGGCTTGGCTGCAGCAGCCGCGTCGAGGGCCGACTCCAACTGGGTCACCACATCGGCATAAGTGGCATGGTCCGGCCGTGGGCGCCCGGGGGGCGGCATCTCCTCGGTGCGGAGCTTGCTGACAATTTTTTCCCAAACCGCGGCATGAGACGCCACGTTCGTCGCGTCGAGGCCGTCGAGCGCAAGACCGGCCGTTTTCAGCTTGGCGTTATGGCATCCTGCGCAGTACTTGGCGAGGGTGGCGGCAGTGTCGGTACGCTGCGCGCGAGCGGCATGAAGCTGGAAATACCCCCCCGTCAGCGCAAGGGCGCCGACACAGGCAAACAGGGCGCGCGAGGCCGCCGACAGGTTCCGCATGCCTTTCCCCTCCGGTCGTGTGTGAACGGTTAATTCTAGCGAATTTCCTCAGTGTTCGTGGTTTTTCTCGTATTCCATGGCGGCGTGGTCTTTATCGCGCCGAATCGACGCGCTGCGCTGTCTGCCGTCCTTCAGGGCAGCCGCCTTCGTGCCCTCAGAACTCACCGCAAACATCGAGATTTGCTGCTCGAGGTCCCGCCCCTGGCACTCGGGGCACATGGGCGAGACCTGTGGCAGCACCAGCATCTCGAACCGGTGCGCGCAGCCGCGACAAACGTATTCGTAGATGGGCATTGGAGGCTTCAGCGAAGCGAACTCGGCGGCGCGGGCACTGCACCGCGCGCTGGCGCCGCGGGCTCCTGGATTCTTGTTGTCTGGCGCGCCACGATCTGCCAGCCGTAAGGGCCAGCGCCCTTCACCAGTACCCACAGAATGTTCAGGTGGTTGTCGGTCATGCTCCCGGGGCGCCCGTTTCTGAAATCGCAAATGCCCTTGGCCAGAGCCACCGAACCGTATGTACGGACCTTCATGTCGCTGAACTTCATGAACTCGCCGACACTGGGGCCCTTGAATGCCTCGAGCACTTCGGTCTTGTTCTGGTTTTGCGCTGATGAATGACTGTAGGTGAGATCCTCGCTGTAGATCTTGTTCAGCGTCGCCACATCCTTTGCAATGGTCGCCTTCGCCATCGCCTCCAGAGTGTCCATGACCGCTTTCTCATCTTTCGGATCGGCAGGGGCCGCCCAGCCGGACGCAACCGACAAGAACATACCGCACAACACGAAGCAGGTAAGTTTTCTCATGAGACTTGTTCCTTTTGGCTAGCGGGGCGCGCCCTCGAGACCCTCTCCCTTGAGCATCTGCCCCATGTGAGTCTGTGCTTGCTGAAGTCCCGCAGTGATCTTCGCCGTCAATGCATCGAGTTCGCTCACCATCTGTGAGATCTCCGACAGGCCGGCGGCGGCGCGGGCTTTTTGCGCAATTCCCACCGCTTCATCCGTCCATCGAGCGACGTCATTCAACGCTCCCGAAGTGGGCGCGGCCTGCGTGGTGATGTTCGCCGTGATGCCCTCGGCCTTCGAAGCGAAGTCCAGATGCTGGATCGCTCCAGCTGTTGCCTTTTTCACGCCGTAGCCGGCACCTGGACCTTTCGGTTCGAGGCTCGGATCAAGCGCATTCAGTACATGGCCAACGTGCAGTTTCATCTCGTCAGCCGTGGCACCCTTGGCCGCCAGTTTTGCATGGATCGCTGCGACTCTGGCCTCGTCGACGGCCACGGGAAGAAACCCGCGTGTACCGGGAGTATCCCTCCAGTTTGTCATCACGTGCCCGATGTGGAGGTGCGCCGGAATGGCCTCGACGCGCGTCACGAAGATCGCGCCATTTCTCAACTCTCCCGAAAGCCTGACGGGGCGCCCCGCGTACAGAGGCATGCCCATCGCGTCCTGGTTGGCAATCGGGATGACGTTGTTATTCGTGTCGACGAGCACATACTTCGCCAGCGCCTTGATGCATGCGAAGAGACACTCGCGCTCGCTGAGTTTCGCGGCTGCCATCTTCGCCTGATGCGAGCCGGCGCACATGCTGTCGGAGAGTCTGCCGAGGAAGAACTGCGGAGCGGGAGCTGCCTGTTGAGCGCGCACCGCCGAGCCCGACGTCAATGCACCGACCGACACCGCAAGCGTGACCAACAACAATCGCGTCTTCATATCCGTGTAAAATATTCCAGGTTAAGGCTTTACCTTAGCATGCCCGCCAGCGTCCACGCCATCGTTTCAAAAAACGAAAGGCCGTCGCGGATCGCTCCGCGACGGCCGTCTATTGCCGGTCGACTATCGCCTATCGACGAGTTACTGCGCTCCCCGGCCTCCGCCTCCGCGACGGCCGCCTTCAGGCGGCGCACCAACGGTCGGCTCGGGCGCTTCGGCTGCACCGCGACCGCGTGCGGGGAACGCGAATCCATCGCGCGAAGGACCGTTCTGCACGAACCGCGTGTCGGAGCTCAGCGGGTTCCCGGTGAGATATGCCGCACCGGCGTTTCCCCAGTACTTGCCGGCCTTCAGAGTCGCGTTGCGGCTGATGGTCAACAGTTGCTGGTAGCGGTCATCGCTCTGGGTCCACCCCGAGAACTGCGACAGGTCGCTGTTCCCCTGAATAACGACATCTAAACCGAACGTGGCCGCGATCTCATCGGCATTGATGATGCTCTCGAGCGTCTCGAGCATGACGACCGTCAGGAAGTTGTCGTTGATCGTTTCCCGATAACCGCCGGGGACGGCGGTCCAGAACCCGGCTGCCGTGCCGGCGCCGGAGCTGCGGCGCCCGAACGGCGGGTAGCGCGAAAACCGCGCCGTGTCGCGCGCTTCCAGGGCGTCGTCAACGGTGGGCACGATGATCCCGAGAACGCCGAGGTCGGTCGCCTTCTGGATGTTCGCTTCGAGAGCATCCGGCATGCGAATCATCGGGGCGCCGCCGCCAGGTCCCGCGCAGGCGCCAATCATCCGCTGAACTTCGTTGAACGACATCGTGCTGTGCTGCATCTCGAACCAGATGTAATCCCAGTGCTTGCGGGATTCACAATACTGGTCGGGATTGAAGGTCGAGATCGTCACGCTCGTGACCTGCTTGTCGTTCAGCAGGCTTTCCTTCGCCATGTTGTACAGAGGACGACGAACGTTCTTGCTGAGGTAGGACTTGGTCATCCATCCCCACCCGCGCGAGTCCACCGGCACCGGTGCGCTGCCCCATGCGCCCTGAATCAGGTTCCCTGGCTGAATGGTTGCCGGCGCGCCGCCGCCACCCCCGCGTCTTCCGCCGCCGCCTCCGCCCTGAGCCGGAGCGGCCGCGCCGCCACCGCCCTGCGCGTACATCCCAATCGTGAGACTGGCGATGACGATGAGCGCAAACACAATACGTCGTGCCGTCATACTCGTCCTCCTGCTCGATGGATTACCAAGCAAAAAATGGCTGAATTTCGGAGCGGGAAGTATTGCACTTCTCCAGTGGAAATACCAGCTAAGCCCGGACCGTTGGGATCCCGATCTCCGCCGTGAGCCCGGAGTAGCGCCGATCGCGCCGTAGCGGTTCCAGCCGCGGATCCACGCCGATGCTCGTGAGGGCCGGGTCTCGCTCCGCTGATGCTTTCTTCAGCAAATCGAACGCGATATCGCGATTGCCGAGACCTACCTGAGCAATCGCGAGGTGATACGGGGGAACGTACGTGGTGCGCGCAAGGATATCCAGCCTGGCGACCAGAGCACGGGCCTCGTCCGCGCGTCCGCCGACGGCCTGCGCGTGCGCGAGCCATGCAAGTGACAGCGGGGTGCCGTCCTGCGCGGCTGCCGCGTCGAGTTCCACCAGAGCCAGCTCCGGGCGGCCCGCCTCCAGATACGCGACACCCAGCAACCGCCGGGCAGACGTGAAACCCGGGTCCATGTCCAACGTGTATTGGCACCGGTCGATTGTTTCGTCGAACTCTCCGGCGACGTATCGCACCCACGCGGCTCCCGTGTTCACCGTGAGGCAGAGAGGATCGAGGTCGCACGCGCGATCGGCTTCAACCTTCGCTTCCGGAAACCTCCCCAGGCTGGCCAGCAGGATCCCTAAGGAGCGATGCGCGGTTTCGCAGCTGGGCGAGAGCGCGATGGCCGTGCGGTAAGCCGCTTCCGCCAACGGCCAGTTCCACTCGAGCGACTTGCGCACTTCCGCGAGCGCTACATGCGCGTCGGGCAGGCCGGGATCGAGCTCGAGGGCACAGAGCGCCGCGGCACGCGCGTCTTCAAGCGGGCGGCGTCCGGGTTCTCTCGAGTAGAGCGCCACCGACACCTTCGCACGCGCCAGAGCCGCGTAGGCCGCCGCAAACCGTGGATCGAGCTCGATGGCGCGCTCGTAGAAACCCAAAGCCGGCTCCAGGCCTTCATCGCCCGATCGATTCCAGTGGTAGCGGCCCTTCAGATACGCCTGGTAGGCATCGTTCCGCCTTGGGGCCACGCGATCGAGTGCTTCGCGCTGATCGGGCACAAGCTCCATCGCCAATGAATGCGCAATCCGCGCGGCGACTTCCGACTGCATCACGAGCGTCTCTTCCATCCGGCGATCGTAGGTCTCCGCCCACAGATGCGTTTCGTTTCTCGCCTCGATCAGCTGCGCGGTAATGCGGATGCGGTCGCCGTCGAACCGCACGCTGCCTTCGAGCAGGTAGTCCACCGCCAGTTCGCGAGCGATTTCGCAGGCGCTCTTCATCGAGCGTTTGAAGAGCATCGATGAGGTGCGGGCGATCACGCCGAGCCGTCCGGGAGACAACCGGCTGATTTGCGTGATCATTTCTTCTGTCAAACCATCGCTGAAATACTCCTGCGCCGCATCGTTGCTGAGATTGGCAAACGGCAGCACGACGAGCCGGACGCTGGCAACCTCCGGGCGCTGCTGCACCGAACGCAGCGGGACGGCGTGCAAGTGGCGCGCAGGCGAATCGGCTCCCACTGCTGCCACGAACCGATACCCGCGGCGATGCAGCGTCTCGACGAATCGGGGATTGTCCGCGTCATCGCCGAGCGCGGCGCGCAGGCGTTTGACCGCGGCGTTCAAGCTGTGCTCGAAATCGACGAACGTGCCATCGGGCCACAGCCGCTGCCGCAGCTCTTCCCGTGTGAGCAGTTCGCCCGGTCGATCCAGCATCAGCGCGAGAATTTCGAACGGCTGATCCTGAAGCCTGATTCGGATTCCACCCTTGCGCAGCTCGCGCGCGCGCAGATCGACTTCGAACGTGCCGAAACGCCTGACGTCTGATTGCCGTTCCAGGGGCAGCATGACGGGAAGCCATGAGTGTATCAAGGACAGGTGATTTCCGGGCGATCCAGGTGATATGTGAAGGCCTTGTAAAGCCAATGAGAACAACGGGATGGCGCGTCACCTACGTTTCGCCTGGCGGTCACCTGCCGAGCATTGAGGCACGCGGACGCCAGTCCCAAAGTGGAGCGTATGTCACACGCGCTCCTTCTTGCCGCAATGGTCGTGATTCGGAGCTACAACTACGCAGACGTACCGCCCGACGAGCTCGCTCGTGCACGCGCGACAGCCGATCGCGTCTTTCAGCAAGCCGGCATTTCGCTTCAATGGATCGACTGCTGGGTGCCGGATCGTCCATCGTCGATCGTCGATCGTCGATCGTCTGGATGCAATGAGCCGCTGCGCGATGGCAGCGAGTTCGTGCTGCGACTGATGTCGTCCGATCGGCCAGTGCCTCCAGCGTCCACGACGCGTCTGGCGATGGGTTCATCGCTGATCGATCACGACTCGGGCTCGGGTGCCCTGACGACGGTCGATCCAGCGCTCGTGACTGCGATCGCCAGGAGCGCTTCAGCGGAGTACTCGACCCTTCTGGGGCGCGCGATGGCCCACGAGCTCGGACACCTGCTGCTCGGGCATGCCCACCATTCGACGAACGGTCTGATGCGGGCGATCTGGTCGCAGGACGAAATCCGGGGGATCAGACCGGCGGGCTGGCAGTTTTCACGCGGTGAAGCGGCGCAAATGCGCCAGGGCCTGGCATCTCGCTCCCGCGCCGCCAACTGACCTCGGGCGCCCCCGCGCCCTCGCACCTCCCGCACCTTGTTCGGTATACTGCCGCCATGGTGAACAAGCCCTTCTTCTTTGCGGTTGCCTTGGCTTTGGGCGCGGCTGTTCCCTCGATGGCGCAGACCAATCGGATTGGGGGCGTCGTTCGGGATGAAACGGGTGCGGCTATTCGCGGCGCAATTGTCCGCGCAGCCACTGGCGGGACGCCTGGCACGGCGCCCCTGACCTTGACGACGGCCACCGACGAGCGCGGCCGCTTCATTTTCGTCGTCGCGCGTTCCGGCGAGTGGCAGTTGAATTTCGAGGCACCGGGATTCGATGTGATGACGATCTCCGCGGCCGTCCGGCTGACCGGCGCGGCGCCCAACCTCGATATCAAGCTCGAGCGCCACGAGTCGCCTGAGGCGTTCGGCGCCCTCGCCGGGATCGACTCGAAGAGTCTGTCGAGCCAGCTCGCGTCGGCAGCGACGCTCCTGGATGATGGCCGCTACGATCAGGCCATCACGGCCTACCGCGACATCAAAACCAGAGTGCCGGCGCTGACGATGGTGAACCTCCCTCTCGGAACGGCATACCTCGGAAAGAAGTCGTACGGCGAAGCGGAGTCGGCGTTTCAGGAAATTCTGAAAGCCGATGCCGCCGATGCCAACGGGCTGTTCGCCATGGGATCTCTGAAGGAAGCGCAGGGCAACGCCGCGGAAGCGCAAGGCTGGTATCAGAAGGCCTCGGCGTCCGATGTCATGTGGACGCGCCCTTTGATGAAGCTGGCCGAACTGGCGCAGGCCTCTGGCGATAAAGGGTCGGCTGTGAAGTTCCTGACCCGCGTGATCGAACTGGACCCCGCGTCGGCAGACGCGGTGAAGGCAACGGCGCTTCGGAGTACCTTGCAGTAAGTGGAAGGTTGAAAGTGGAAGGTTGAAGGTAGGTTACGTACCTTACGACTTACTTTCTACCTTCCACTTTCTAGTTTTTACTTACAGAAAGCTGACTGAGCGCCTCCTGAATCAGCTTGTCGTTATCTTCCCTCGTGATGTTCTTCTTGATCAGCTTCGACGCAATGGCCACCGAGAGGTCGGCAGCCTCGTTCCGAATCTGCTGCAGGGCGCGCGCGGTCTCGAGCTGAATCTGACGCTCGGCATTTTTGATGATGCCGTCCGCTTCCGCCCGGGCTTTCTCCCTCAACTCGCCGCGAAGACGCTCGGCATCCGCGCGGCTCGCACCGATGATCTGTTCGCCCTCGACGCGTGCCTGCCGGATGATGGCCTCCGACTGCTGATTCAACCGCTCGAGCTCGACCCGCGCCTTCTCGGCATCGGCCAGCGACTTGCGGATCGTCTCCTCGCGGGCGGCCAGCGACTGCAGCAGCGGCCGCCACGCGAACTTGGCGAGCAGCGTCAGCAGCACGAGAAATGTCAGGATGGTCCAGATGTAGAGCCCTGGATCCACCTGGACCAGCGGGTTATTCATACTACGGCCTTCCGTTCATCAGCACGATCAGCAGCACGAAGACTTCCGCGAGAATCGCGACGCCTTCGAGCAGGAAGAGCGGCAAGTTCACTGCGCCGGTGATCTTGTCAGCAGCAGCCGGCTGGCGGGCGATGCCTTCGGCGGCAGCGGCCGCGAAGCGGCCGATACCCAGCGCGGCGCCGATGACGATCATCCCGAGACCGAGCGCCGCTCCGAACAGGTGGAGCACGGAGCGATCCCCGCCGGCGGCCGCACCGGCCTCCTGAGCGAACACGACCGCGTTGGAGGCAAGCGCCAGACCTGCGACCATCGCAACCATCATGACCTGACGAAGACGTACGCTATTCATTCCCCTGTCCTTTCGTGTAGTGAGCAATTCTAGTGATGAACGTTAATGGCCATTCCGATGAAAACTGCCGTTAGCAGCGTAAACACATACGCCTGCACCAGCACGACGATGATCTCGAGCGTCGAGATGCCGACGGCCAGCGGCACCGAGACGACGAGCCCTACCCCGACGCCCGCCAGCGCGCTTCCGAACATCTCGGCGAAGAGGAACACGAACGACAGAATCGCGAGAATCGCGATGTGCCCCCCCGTCATGTTGGCCGCAAGTCGCATCGTCAGCGCGAATGGCCGGACAAACAGGCCCATGATCTCGATGGGAATCAGCAGAATATAGATCGGCCACGCGAGTCCGTGCGGGACCAGATTCATCCAGTGCTTCACAAAGCCGTGCGCCTTCGAGCCGGCCACGATGATGGCGCCGAAGGTGATCGTGGCGAGCGCCGCCGTCACATTGAAGTTCGCCGTGGCGGTCGTCCCGCCGTGAATGACGCGGCCGAGGAACGAGTCCGGGCTCGAATGCAGGATTGCCCGATCGAGCAGGGCTACGACCTCGAACAGCGGAATGAGCCCGATGGCATTCGAACACAGAATGAAGATGAAGAACGTGAGAATCAGCGGCGTCCAGGTCCCAACCCATTTCTTCCCGACGTTCGGCTGCACGATGTCGTCGCGCACCCAGGTGACGATCGCTTCGAGGGCGTTCATCGGTCCCGTGGGCACCTGGCGCCCGGACTTCAAATATCGTCGGACAATCGTCGTCACCAGGACGAACACAATCGCAGCAACAAGCCAGAGCATGAACACATGCTTGGTGACCGAGAGGTCGATGCCGAACACCTTCGGCAGGTGAATCAGCGGGTGATCGATGGAGCTGTTCGAGACGTGCTCGATGATGGTCTCGCCGGCGTCGAACTTTCCGGCCGCGGCGTGTTCAGTTGCGTGTTCTTGAGCCAGCATTCGTCGTTCTCAGGAGACAAACATGCGCTTCATGCAGAGCGCCTCGACCAGATGCAGCGCGATGAAGTAGGCCGTGAAGCTCACGATGAAGGGGATGGGCTGCACGTGCATCACCCCGATCGCCATGCCGACATACGCGCCGAAGAACACCAGCTTGCCCGCGAACGCCTTCATCATCAGCGACGTCAGGCGCTCCGGATGCTGCCTGTAGACGCGCTCGATGAGCGTCCACGTGACGATGACGACGACGAGCGGAGCCAGCATCCCGAGCCAGACTTCCTTCGCGGCCCGCGCACCCCAGGCCATGTTCGCCAGCGCGGCCGATGCGATGCTGCCCGCCGCAATGTACTGCACCGTCTTCACTTCTTGAACACCGTCTTCGCCAGGTCGTAAAAACCCACGACCAGACCCAGCAACAAGCCGCCGAGCAGGAACGCCGGAGACGTTCCGCGCCATTCGTCGAGCGCGTATCCTACCCCGCCGAACAGCACAATACCGCCGATCAGCGTATAGCTCGCAGCCGCCGCTGGTCCCGATCTGCGTACATTGTCTTGCAAATACTTAAAGGACCGTGCGAGGAAATCGGGGTCGTCTGGCATGCAGAATATAACATACCTTGTGAAAAAGTTCACACGCCAGTATCTACCGTGCAGTCTGCGCGATCGTTGAAACGCCCAGCGTTTGCGCCGACGACTCGGCGAATTCGAACAGAGCCCGGGGATAGACGCCAAGCAGCAGCGTCGCCACGACCGCCACGCCCAGCGCAAAAGCCAGCGCCGGACTCGTCGTCGGCTCGGAGCCTGTCGGCTCGTTCTTGAGCCACATGAACACGACAATCCGGATGTAGTAGTAGAGCGACACGGCGCTGTTGAGCACACCGATGACCGCGAGCCAGACGTACCCCGACTCGATCGCCGCACTGAACAGCCAGAACTTGCCCATGAACCCGGCGGTCGGAGGAATTCCGCCCAGCGAGAGCATGAAGATCAACATCGCCGCGGCCGCGAATGGCTGCCGGAAATAAAGGCCGTTCAGGTCCTTCAATTCGTCGCCGATCACGTCGGCACGGCGAAGCAGCGAGATGACCGTGAAGGCGCCCATCTGCATGAAGGCGTACACAAACAGGTAGATCAGCATCGCCGTCACCCCGCGGGCGGTCCCCGCAACGACCCCGATCAGCAGATAGCCCGCGTGCGCGATCGACGAGTACGCGAGCATGCGCTTCAGATTGCTCTGCGTCAGCGCGGCAAAATTCCCGACCGTCATCGTCACGACCGCAAGCACGTAGAAGAGCGTGCTCCAGCCGATTGGCGAGCTCGCGCTGGCGTTCAACCCGACGACCGCATATGACGCGGTCCCTATCCGCATCATGGGAAGCCCTTCAACGAAGATCCGCAGCAGCATGGCGAAGGATGCCGCCTTCGATCCCACCGACAGAAACGCGGTGATGGGCGTCGGCGCGCCCTCATACACATCGGGCGCCCACATGTGGAAGGGCACGGCCGCAATCTTGAAGCCCATGCCGGCGACCACCATGATGACGGCGAGCACCAGACGCGGATCCCGCTCCTGCCCGACGAGCGCGGTCGCAATGCTGCGCAGATTAGTCGTTCCCGTCAGGCCGTACATGAACGACATCCCATACAGCAGAATGCCGAGCGAAAACGCCCCGAGCAGGAAATACTTCACCGCCGCTTCGTTCGAGCGCCGGCTTGGCTTCAGGAACCCCGTCAGGATATAGAACGAGATCGCCATCGTCTCGAGACCGATGAACAGCGTAATCAGGTCGGTCCCGCCGGCCATGAACATCATGCCGAGGGTGGCGCAAAGAATCAGGAAGTAGTACTCGCCCGCCCGCGTCCCTTCGACCTCCAGGTAGCGCACGCTCATCAGCACCGTCAGCGCCGCCGACCCGAGGAACAGCACCTTGAAGAACAGCGCGAACCGATCCACCGAGATCAGCCCTTTGGAGATCAGCACGTGCGCGTCTGCCACCGGGACGAGCGCGAGCGCCGTTGCGGCAAGAACGGCGAGCGCCACGCCGGCGAGAATCGACTGCTTGTTGCGCGGAACGATCAGATCGGCGAGCAGCAATAGCAGAGACCCGACCGTGAGCACGATTTCCGGGAGCAGGTAATAAAAATCGCCTGCGTTCATGCCTGGTGGCATCAGCGACCGCCTCCCGCTCGAGCGACGACAGGCTCGGCCGGCGCGACACGTGCCGGTGCCGCCGCATTGGCGTTGCGATACTGCGGGCTCACACGCGCCACGACGCGGTTCACCGAGGTTTCGAGCCGATCGAGGAACGGCTTCGGATAGAGGCCGATCCAGAACGCGAGAATCAGCAGCGGCGCGAACGTCGCGAACTCCCGCAGGTTCAGGTCCAGGAGCCGCTCGTTCTTCGGGTTCTCGATCTTGCCGAACATCGTGCGCTGATAGAGCCAGAGCATGTATGCCGCGCCCAGCACGACGCCGCTGGCCGCGAACCCTGCCCAGATCTTGTTGGCGACGAACACACCCTGCAGGATCAACAGCTCGCCGATGAAGCCGTTCAGCGCCGGCAGGCCGATCGACGACATCGTCATGATGAGGAAGATTGTTGCGTAGACGGGCATCACTTTCGAGAGGCCGCCGTATTCCGCAATCGCGCGAGTGTGGCGGCGCTCGTAGACATTACCGACCAGAAGGAAGAGCGCGCCGGTCGAAATACCGTGATTCAGCTGCTGCACGATGCTGCCCGTAATCCCGACCGGGTTCAGAGCAAACATCCCGAGCATCACCATGGCCATGTGGCTGACCGACGAATAGGCCACGAGGCGCTTCCAGTCCTGCTGCGCCATCGCGCAGAGAGCCCCATACACAATCCCGATGATCGACAGCGTCACCATCATCGGCACAAAGTGCTGCGTCGCCTCTGGGAGAATCGGGAGCGAGAACCGGATGAAGCCGTAGGT
>JAMQPK010000118.1 GCA_023717525.1 Vicinamibacterales bacterium
CCGAGCGCGGCCAACGGCCAGAGAAAAACCACGACCGGCGTGATGAATCCCTGGATGTCGCCCGCGAGGTTGATCACCATCCCCAGCAGACCGCCGGCCGAGGCAATCACCAGAATCGCAGCCGTATTTCTTCTCCAGACCGCCGCGACGACTCCAATCGCCAGCAGGAGCACGCCGATCATCTGCATTTCCTGGCGGACGACGGAGGCCACTGCCGGCACCTGCTTTGTGAGCAGGGCCGTCGGCCCGAAGGCGAAACGCTCGTTCGCGAATCGCTGCGCCGTGACGACGCTCACAAGCTCCGAGATCGAAGTCGCCCGACTTTCGAGATACGTTGACAATTGTCTCGTGCGGACGACGATGAACCAGTACTGCGATACGCCGAGAAACAGCACGGCGATGCAGGCGGCGACGAGCCGTAGCGTGAGGGCTTTCCGATGGCGTATGAGGATGTACCAGGCGCCGGCGGGAAGAAGACCAACGATCGTCAGATGATTTCCGAGACCCAGCGCGAAGGTCGCGACCGCTGCCAGCAGGCGCTTCGCACCGTGGCGGACGCCCCACGACTGCAGGAAGGCAATCGTCAGCGCGCCAATCGCCGCGGCGAGGCTGTACACCTCGGCGAACACAGCAGCCTTCCAGAAACCCGGGCCGGCCGCGAGCGCCAGCGCGGCACAGATGCTGGCCCACCGCCCGGCCCCTGCCTGCCGGCCGATGATGTACGCCACACCGCACGCGAAGGCAGCCATCACTGCGGAGAACAGATTCGCGCGATAGGCGATCGTGCGAATCGGCAACTGCACGAAAGCGTGCGTCAGCAGCACGTAAAGCGGATAACCGGGTGGATGGGCGGTGCCCAGCACGTAGCCGAGAAACTGAAATTTCGGAGTGTCTTCGGGACCACCCATTCCTGGTTGGAGGGTCGCCAGGTAGAGGGCGAGCGCACCGCCGGCAACGAGCGCCGCGATTAGAAAATCGCGACGGATCAAATGTCCTTTGCGGCCGGCAACCAGCCCCTCGGTGTCGCGGACGGGTTGAGACTTCGGCGCCATCCGAAAGCCGACGCGCCAATGGCGACGAGCCACAAACCACAGCCGAGAAACAGTCCTGGTGGGACGAACACGAATGAGAACGTCCCGGTTTGTCCGGGACCCAAGACCACCGACGGCTGGCCCGTCTCCGGATCTGGCTCCACGACGCCCGCATCGCTGCGCCAACCCTTCGCGAAGTTCTGGTTCAGCCGCACCCTGGACGGTTCGCGTCCGCCGCTCACGCTGAAGAGGGTTCGATTGGGTGAAAAACTGGTTGTGAAAATTCTGGCGTCTCCATCCAGCCAAATCAGCGGATGTACGGTGTCCGCGTTCGGAGCGACGCGCATGGCCTCGTAACAGCGGAAGAACGACTCTCCCTTCATAATCGTGCGCAACATGGGAGAGCCCCATTGAAACGGTTTGGAATCGGCGTCGGTCACGAGCGTCGTCGGACCGCCGAGCAGATGAAAGCTTGCGTCAACGGGATCCTGGACGAACGCTCCGCCAAGCATGCGGCGGTTTCGCAAGAAGATGTCGGCCGACAAAAGCAGGCACAACACCGTGACCGCGATACGCGCCTTCGGCACCAGCGCCTCGAGTTCGAGCGTCCTTGCCGCCCACGCCACCGTCATGACGGCGGACAACACGGCGACAATCGTGTATCGGCTGGGCACTCGAAACCTGGAGAAGAGCGGGACGTGCGCCATCAGCGATGCCGGAGCCCAGGAGCTGAACTCACCCGCCATCAACGCAACCAGGGCCATCGTTGTGACGGCCAGCGACACGCCGAACCACCGGTTCACGATGCGCCGGTCTCCGACTATCCATGCCACGCTCGCGGCGGTCGCCAGCACGAGCGGCAGCCCGACATAGTTCCCGTACTCGATCCATGAATACAGCTGGCCGTCGAATCCGAGTCCGCGGTGCTGATAGGGATCGATCAGGCTTCGTATCAGCATTTCCACTGTCATCAGATCGGGATGTGCCACAATCCGCGTGTCGACGTACTCTGGACTCGTCAGGAACAACACGATCGGCACGATCTTTGGCGCCGCGAAGAGCGCGCCGGCGATGCCGACAATGGCCGCCATTCCAAGCGGACGCCAGTCGCGACGAACAAGCGATGAAACGAGACCCGGCAGGCCGACGATCGCCGCCGCCATCGGCACGATGTGCACGCCGCCGCTGAACACCATGAGCGCGAGAATCGCGCCGCTGATCACGGCGTACTTGACGGCGCCCCTCTCGAGCGCCAGGCAGAAGAAGTACAAGAGAAGAGGCAGATAGAGCGCCGGAAGGAATGTGGCATGCCCATACGCCAGGTGCATGGCCATCGAACCGGAGAACGCAAACGCCGAAGCGAGGAATAGAACGCCGGGCAGGAACCTCAGTCCAATGATTCGCGTCAGCAGCAGGTGCATGCCCACGAGGGCGACCCAATAGTGCACGACGATGTTGATTTTCATTGCCAGTGGCAGCGACAACACGCTGGCGAGCAGATACGTCGGGCTGAGCAGCGGTACCTGTGGGTTCGCCAGTAAGACGTTACCGCCGCACACCCAGGGATTCCAGAACGGAAGCTGCCCGTACTCGACCAGGCTCTTGAGAACGGCAGCGTGCAGGGACAGATTGAAGTCCCAGTCGAGCCATCCGGTTCCGTTGGGCACGACGAAGAGAGGTGCCGCGAATGCCGCGGTCAATGCGAGGTAGAACGTACCGATTGCAGCCGACCGTCGTCGCATGTGCGGCAGAGGGGGCGCCATGGGGTACCGGACCGCCAGCGTACACGCGCCGGGTTACTTGTGCAACGACGTTCGAAGGGAACCGATGAGCGGTCCGATGCTGTCCATCGTCACACCGGTAGTGGATATCGGTGGGGATCTCGCCGCGCATGTCGCGTCGCTTCGGCGTGTGCTTCAGTCGATCGATCCGGACGGCGAGCTTATCATCGCGGGCCAGCGTGTCAGCCAGCTTCTTCCGCCTGAATCCGGCACAGCGATGCTTCGCGCGATCGACACAACCGAGCCGGGGTTTGGTCCCGCGATGCGCGCCGGACTGCGGGCCGCCCGTGGGGACTACGTCCTCACGCTCGACGCGCATGCGACGCACGCACCCGACGTGGTGCGCGCGCTGTGGGAGCACCGGCAACGCGGCGAGATCGTCGTTGCCTCGCGGTATGTCGAGGGCGCCCTCGTCGGCATGTCCACGCCGCGCCGTGTTGCGAGCCGTGCGGTCAACAGGATTTTCGGTCGCGGCCTCAGCCTGCCGGTGACGGATGTGTCCAGCGCGTTCCGCCTGTATCGCGGCGACGTGCTGCGCAGCCAGCGGCTCGACGCGGCCGACTACGACCTGCTGCCCGAGATTCTCGTCCGCGCCCTGGCAGCGGGCTGGCGCGTGGCCGAGATTCCATTGCGGACGGATCTGTCACGCAGAAGCCGCGCCATCGGTCCACTTGCGCGGCTTGGCCGCGCATACGCGCGGACGTT
>JAMQPK010000126.1 GCA_023717525.1 Vicinamibacterales bacterium
ACCCCGCGCAGACTCCTGACGGTTAGCGTTTCGAGGCTGACATACATTGACCGGAACATCCCACGATTTCGTTGAGCTGCACGAGGACATTTCAGGGAGTCCGCTCTGGAATGCCGATCTCGCGCCGACACGGTTGTCTCAACGCACCTGGTCCACGTATCACATCGCCGCGCTCTGGATTGGTATGAGCGTCGTGATCACGACCTACACGCTGGCATCGGGCTTGATGCAGCAGGGAATGGCGTGGTGGCAGGCGATGCTGACGATCCTGCTCGGCAATTCAATCGTGCTGATTCCGATGATCTTGAACGCACACGCAGGAACGAAATACGGTGTGTCGTTCCCCGTACTCTGTCGTGCCGCGTTCGGAGTGAAGGGCGCAAATGTCCCGGCTGTGCTCAGGGCGCTTGTTGCCTGCGGATGGTTTGGCATTCAAACCTGGATTGGCGGGCTGGCGCTCAACACGCTTCTGGTGGCGGCGTGGCCCGGATGGGCAGGTTTCGCATTCGGGATCTGGGTGTCGTTCCTCGCGTTCTGGCTGGTACAGGTCTGGATCATCGTCCACGGACTCGAAGGCATCAAGAAACTTGAAGGCTGGTCCGCGCCGCTCCTGCTGGCCGGCGGCGCGCTGCTGCTGGGCTGGGCAATCGTTCGCGGTGGCGGGCTTGGCCACATTCTGAGTGAATCCGTCCGGCTGCAGCAGCGGCACGTGCCGTTCTGGCAGCTGTTTCCTGCGGCGGTCACGGCCAATGTCGGCTACTGGGCCACCCTGAGCTTGAACATTCCCGATTTCACGCGCTATGCGCAAAGCCAGCGGTCGCAAGCCATGGGCCAGGCACTCGGCCTGCCGGCAACGATGACGGCATTCGCGTTCATCGGTGTGGCCGTGACGAGCGCGACCATCGTACTGTTCGGTGAAGCGATCTGGGATCCCGTGACGCTTATCGCACGGATCGGCAGCGTCCCCGTGATCATTTTCGGCGCGCTCATCGTGATGCTCGCGCAACTGACGACGAACATGGCGGCGAACGTGGTTTCGCCCGCGAATGATTTTTCGAGTTTGGCGCCGCGCCGCATCAACTACGTAACGGGAGGCCTGATGACCGCCGGCATCGGCATTGTGATGATGCCGTGGAAGCTGTACGCCGATGCCGCTGCGTACATCTTCACCTGGCTCATTGGGTACTCGAGCTTGATGGGCGCCATCGGAGGAATCCTGATCGCCGACTACTGGATCCTTCGGCGCCGGGATTTGTCGCTTGCCGATCTCTTCAAGCTCGATGGCCGCTACGCTTACGACAACGGCGTGAACCGCCGAGCGATGACTATCCTGGTGATCGCGGTTCTGCCTGTGGCTCCGGGGTTTGTCCGGGCCGCGGTAACTCCCGGCGGGGTTGTCGCGAGCCCTTCGATCTGGGATCACCTCTATACATACGCCTGGTTCGTGACGTTTGGCCTGAGTTTCGGACTGTATTTGGCAGCCGGGGGTGTCCGCCGAAACATTTCGACCACCTCCCACGTCTGATACGTCGATGACCAAGACAGGAAGGAAGCGGGTGTTTGCCGGCGTCGCCGTTGTCGCGCTGGCAGCCGTTGCGTGGGCAGCGTCGGCCTATCTCGGGCCGGCGCCGGAAGTCCCCGAATCGCGGCTCGCAACCGTCGAGCGAGGCACGATGGTCCGGTCGGTAGTCGCAACGGGGAAGATCGAGCCCATCACCAAGGTCGAAATCAAATCGAAAGCAAACGGCATCATCAAGGTGCTGCCGGTGGAGGTGGATCAAGAAGTTGAGGCCGGCACCGTGCTCGTCGAATTGGACAGAGAGAATCTGATGGCTCGTGTGCGCGAGGCCAGGGCCGTCCTGCAAGGCGCGCGGGCGGCGCACCAGGCGGCCGAGGCTCAGTACGAAAAGAGCCGCGTCGAGGCCGAAGGCCCGGAAGTCGAGTTTGCGAGACGGTCGTATCAGCGCGCGCAGAGTCTGTACGAAGGCAAACTCGTCGCGCAGTCTCAACTCGAGGAAGCAAGGACCTCGCTCGATCAGGCCGAGAATCGCAAGCGGGCAGCCGAATCGCAGCTGCTCATCGCGAAGGCGCGTGTATCGGAGGCCGCGGCGAACGTGGCGCAAGCCCAGGCCTCGGTCGATCGAGCCGAGGAAGAGCTGGCCAATGCGACTATCCGCGCGCCAGTCCGGGGACGCATTCTGGCGCGCGACGTCGAAGTCGGCAGCCCAGTGTCTTCAATTCTCAACATGGGCTCTGCGGCGACTTCGGTCGTGACGATGGGCGATATCTCCCACGTGTTCGTGCGCGGGAAGGTCGACGAAACGGAAATCGGCAATCTGAAGTTGAATCAGCCGGCGCGCATCACGGTCGAGACGTTCAAAGGCAAGGTATTTCAGGGCAAGGTCACGCAGATCTCGCCGATGGGCGTGGAGCGCGACAACGTCACGAACTTCGAGGTGCGTGTCTCGATCGACAATCCCGGCAACGAGTTGAAGGCGAACATGACGGCCAATGCCGAGATCGTGCTCGAGGAGCGCCCGAACTCGCTCATTATTCCAGAGGCGGCAATCAGCTACGACTCCACGCGCGCCTCATCTGTCGATGTTCCCGACAGAAGCACGCGGACCGGGATCCGGCGCGTGCCCGTCAAGCTGGGCATCAGCAACGGCACCCGGACGCAGGTCCTGGGAGGTCTGAAGGAAGGCGAGAAGGTCGTACTTCCTAACTAGACCCAGACCATGCAGGAATCGTTCAAGCAATCCATCGACAACCTCCGCACGAACAAGCTGCGGAGCTTCCTCACGATGTTCGGCATCATGTGGGGCGTGATCTCCATCGTCATGTTGTCGGCGATGGGCGAAGGATTCCAGCAGGGCAATCAAGCCGTGCTCGCGGAGCTCGGGAAGAACATCGTCATCGTCAGGAACGGTCGGACGAGCACGCAGGTCGGTGGTCAGCGCGCCGGTCGCGTGGTTCGCCTGACGATCGAGGATGCACGCGCGCTGAAGAATGGCGGGCGAATCATCGAGGAAGTCAGCCCGGAGCTGATGCGTGGTGGGGTTGCCGTGAAGAGCGCGCACAACGCCGCGTCGCTCCAGATGAGCGGCATCTGGCCGTCGTTTCAAAGAATCCGTGCGATAGAGGTATCGGACGGCCGGCTCATCAACGAGGCAGACAATGCCGAGGCTCGACGCGTCGTCGTGATCGGACGCGAGGCCTCCATCCAGTTATTCGCCGATCGCAATCCAATTGGCCAGCCGCTCAAGTTGAATGGCCTGTCGTACACCGTGATCGGAAGAGTGCGCAAGAAGTTCCAGGATTCAAACTACACGGGCCGGGACGAACTGCGCCTCTTCGTGCCATACGAGGCGATGCGCCGGGATTTCCCGCTGCTGGGCCCATTCGATACGCCGGATTCGATTTCTGCCGTCATCGTGGCTCCGTATGCGTGGGTGGCCGACGCCCTTCGCGAGCAGATGGACAGCGGCGCGGTTCGCGGCGTTTTCGGTGCGCTGGGGCAGACGATCGTCGAGAAGGAAATTCGCGGTGTGCTCGCGCCGCGTCATGGATTCGACATCGACGACACCGAAGCACTGTCGTTGTGGAACACCGCCGTCGAGTCGGTGATGTTCAGCAAGATGACGCAGACGATGCAGAACTTCTTCGTGTCGGTCAGCCTCATTACGCTGGCGCTCGGCGGTATCGGTGTGATGAACATCATGCTCGTGGCGGTCCGGGAGCGGACGCGCGAGATTGGTTTGCGCAAGGCGATCGGTGCCACCAGCCGCAGCATTCACCGGCAATTCATCGTTGAAGGCCTGGTGTTGACGCTCGTCAGCGGCGCGCTCGGATTTGTCGTCGGACTGGGATTCTGCGGGCTCATTAATCTTGCGCCGCGTCCGGCGAGGTTCTCCGGGATGATCGTCACGCCAGGCACGGCGATGCTCGCTGTCGTCGCTCTGGCCGCTGTAGGAGTGCTGGCGGCTCTCTACCCCGCTGCGCGCGCTGCCGCCCTTCCGCCAGTCGAGTCGCTCAGGTACGAAGCGTAAGGCCATGCGACTGTATCTTGAAGTCGTCACGCAGGCTTTAGGGTCGCTCGTGGCGCACCGCTTTCGTGCTGCGCTGACGATGATGGGTATTGCAGGGGGCATTGTCACGGTTGTGCTGTTGATGGCGTACGGAAGCGGATTTCAGCGTGCGCTGATGTACGGATTTCGAAATGCGTTTTCCGAAGGGACGGTGGTCGCGAGCGGTGGCCAGACGAGCATGCAGGCCGGCGGTGAGCGGTCGGGACGCCGGATCGTCCTGAAGCAAGCGGACGTGGACGCCATTCGGGAGCTCGGCTGGGTGAAGTTCGTGAGCCCGGAGAACATGGCGTCGTTGCCTGTTGGATACGGCCTGCGCCAGACGACCGCGGGCGTGCGGGGAGTTGCGCCGGAATACGCGATCATGCGGACCGAAAACGCGGAGCACGGGCGCTTCATCAGCCACGAGGACGTGGAAGGCCATCGGCGCGTGGCTTTTCTGGGCTATGAAGTCGCGCGCCGGCTATTCAGCGGCATTCCACCCGTGGGGGAGACCGTGCGCATCAACGGGCTGCCGTTCGAAGTCATCGGCGTGATGCCCAACAAAGCCCAGATCTCGAACTACTTCTACCCCGATAAATTGTCGGTCTTCGTGCCATGGACCGTGTCGGGCCGTGGCGAGAACGTGGACAATATCGTGTTCCAGACAGTCAACCCGTTGATGCACGACCGGTCGTTGAAGCAGGTGCGGGAGTTGCTGGCGACCAGGCACCGATTCAATCCGACCGACGCGCGGGCGGTCAACCTTCGCGACTCGGGGGATACCGCGGCGATGCTTGCCGGAATTACCGACGGCCTTCAGTTCGTGTTGTATTTCATCGGCATTCTGACGCTGATGATCGGGGGTGTGGGCGTCATGAACATCATGCTCGTGTCGGTCAACGAACGGACGCGGGAGATCGGCGTGAGAAAAGCCCTTGGCGCGCGCCGGCGGCACATCCTGACCCAGTTTCTGCTGGAGGCGATGACCATCACGTTTGTCGGCGGACTCATCGGCATCACACTCTCGTACTTCCTCGTATGGGCGATTGGGACGACGCCGTTTCTCGCGGAGCTCATCGACGATCCGTCGCGACAAACCGATATCCAGCTCGTGCTTTCGCAGAACATCCTCCTGACGTCGACAAGCATCCTCGCATTCGCCGGCATCGTCAGCGGCTTCTGGCCCGCGGTCCGCGCTTCGCGACTCGACCCGATCGAGGCGTTGCGATACGAGTAGCGCATCCAGTAACCTACGGTTCTTGCTTCTTCGGCTGACCGTCAACGGCGTGAGCTACGAGCGCGACGTCGAGCCACGCCTGCTCCTCAGCGATTTCATCCGTCAGGACCTCGAACTCACGGGAACTCACGTCGGCTGCGAGCATGGCGTCTGCGGAGCGTGCACGGTGCTCTTCGACGGGGAACCGGTTCGCTCCTGCATCATGCTGGCCGTGCAGGCCAACGGGCACCAGTTGCAGACGATTGAGGGGCTGGCGGGCCCTGCGGGCGAATTGAATCCGCTGCAAGCGGCCTTTCGTACGGCCCACGGTCTGCAGTGCGGCTTCTGCACACCTGGCATTCTGATGACCCTGACGGCATTCCTCCGAGACACCGCGAACCCGAGCGACGCGCAGATTCGCGAGGCGCTGTCGGCGAATCTCTGCCGGTGCACCGGCTATCACCACATCGTCGAGGCGGCGAAGCTTGCCAGTCGACAAACGCTACCTTAGCGCCCGCGTCGTTCGAAATGAAGACGCGCGGCTGCTCACCGGGCGCGCGTTGTTTGTCGATGACGTGCGTCTGCCCGGTATGCTGCACGTGGCCTTCGTCCGCAGCGAATACGCACACGGCCGGCTGAACAGCGTCGATGTATCGGCGGCGCGCCGGCGGCCTGGCGTGATCGCTGTGTACACGGCCAACGATCTCGGCGCGTACCTGGTGCCAGGTCCGGTGCTGGTGAATCCCCCGCCAATTCCCGGCCACGTGTTTCACGGCTGCACGCAGCTTCCTCTCGCGAAAGACAAAGTACGGCATGTCGGCGAACCAATCGCGATGGTGGTGGCCCAGAGCCGCTACATCGCGGAAGACGCCCTGCGCGACGTCGTCGTCGAGATCGATCCACTCGATGTCGTGGTCGATCTCGAAAAGGGGCTCGCCCCCGGCGCGCCGCTCGTCCACGAGCATCTCACGTCGAACCTTGCCGCGCATGTTGTCCAAAGGAAGGGCGACTACGCGTCGGCGAAGGCGAAGGCCGACGTCGTGGTCCGTCGCAGGTTTCGCTACGACCGCGGTGCCTCAGGTGCCATCGAGAATCGCGCGGTTGCCGTCGACTGGGATGCAAAAGCCGAAGAGATGACGATCTGGGACACCACCCAGGCGCCGATCCCGATTCGCAATGGCCTCGCGCGCATGCTCGGCCTGCTGGAATCGCAGGTGAACGTCATCGCTCCGTTTGTCGGGGGCGGTTTTGGGCCGAAAATCATGATGTTCTATCCGGAAGAGCTGCTCCTGCCGTGGGCGGCCATGCGGCTGAACCGCCCGCTCAAGTGGACGGAGGATCGCCAGGAAAATTTCTTTGCGACGACGCAGGAACGCGGGCAGATCCACGACGCGGAGATGGCGTTGACCAGGGAGGGGCGTATTCTCGGCGTGAAGGACGTGTTTCTGTTCGATACGGGCGCCTATGATCCGTACGGACTCACGATTCCGATCAACAGTCAGTGCACGCTGCTCGGTCCCTACGACATCCCACATTACGACAGCGAGTTCACCGCTGTGTTCACGAACAAGACGATCGTGACGCCCGTTCGGGGCGCTGGCCGGCAGCACGGCGTGTTCGTGAGCGAGCGCCTGCTCGATCTGGCGGCGAAGGAGCTCGGCATCGATCGCGTCGAGATCCGTAAGCGCAATCTGTTGAAGCCCGATCAGTTTCCACACAATCACGAGATCATGTTTCAGGATTCTGCGCCGCTCGTCTACGACAGCGGAGACTATCTCCCGACGCTGGAGCAGGCAGCCACGCTAATCGGCTACGAAGCATTCATTCGCGACGAACAGCCGCGGCTGCGCGCAGAGGGCAGGCACGTCGGGGTCGGGATCGCGTGCTATGTCGAAGGCACCGGCATTGGTCCGTACGAAGGCGCCAGGGTGACCGTCGAGCCCAGCGGTAAGGTGCGATGCGCGACGGGTGTCGGTACTCAGGGGCAGGGGCACTTCACCGTCTTCGCGCAGCTCGTGGCCGATGCCCTCGGCGTCGACGTGGAAGACGTGAAGGTGGTAACTGGCGACACGCGCGAGTTTCATTGGGGTACCGGGACCTTCGCGAGCCGCGGCGCCGTCGTGGCCGGGAGCGCCTGCCATGCGGCTGCGATGGCCGTTCGAGAAAAGATTCTGGACCTGGCCAGCGGCCTGCTGCAGACGCCCAAGGAGGCGCTCGAGTTGGCCGGCGGCAGAGTCTGCGTCAAAGGATCTGCCGATCGCGGCATCGGACTTGGAGAGCTGGCGGGGAAGGCCAATCCGCTTCGCGGCGCGGTTCGTCCTGGCACGGAACCTGGCCTCGAGAGCACGGCCTACTTCGGACCCGATCGAGGCAGCACGGCCAGCGGCGTGCATGCGATGATCGTCGAAGTCGATCCGGAAACAGCAGCCGTCGAGATCAAACGGTACCTCGTGGTGCACGACTGCGGCGTCATCATCAATCCGTTGCTCGTCGAAGGGCAGATCCACGGCGGGGTGGCGCACGGCATCGGCAACGCGTTCTACGAACAGCTGATCTACGACGATCAGGGGCAGCTCCTGAACGCGTCGTTCATGGACTACCTGCTGCCGACGGCGACCGACGTGCCGGCGATCGAAACCGCTCACCGCGAAACGGCATCGCCGTTCAATCCGATGGGGCTGAAGGGCGTTGGAGAGGCGGGCTGCATCCCGACAGGCGCGTTGTTTGCGCAAGCCGTCGAGGACGCGCTGGCTGGCTCAGGAGTTGAGATCACGGAAATTCCCCTCAGCCCAAACAGACTGTTCGAGTTGCTGGACGAGGCAAAGCAGAAATGATCCTGAGCGGCACGTTCACGTTCAATGGCCCCCGAGCGACCGTGTTCGAACTGCTGCAAGATCCGGCTGTCCTTGCGAAGGCCTTACCGGGCACAAAGATGCTGACGAAAACCGCCGAGGACCACTATGAAGGCGCCATGAAAGTGAGCATTGGTCCCATGACGGCCGCCGAGTTTGCCGTCACGGTCGAGCTGAAAGACAAAGTGGCACCCGAGCGGTTTTCCATGCACATCGACGGCAAGGGCAGTGTCGGTTTTACGAAAGGGACGGCGACGATCGAACTGCAGGAGGAGCCCGGTCCCGTGACGCTGATGACCTACTCGTCTGACGTGCAGATAGGCGGGAAGATCGCCGGCGTCGGGCAGCGGCTGCTCGAATCGGTGGGCAAAATGATGACCAGGCAGGCACTGGACTCGTTGAACAAAGAATTGCAGGCCCGGCTATGACGCCGCGGAGCGGCGCGGGGCGTCGGGGCCCCGCAAGCGGAGCGGCGGGAGCGGGGCTAGGGGCCCCCGCGACAAATTTATGAAGCCGGCGCCTTTCGAATATTTTCAGCCGCACAGTGTGGACGAGGCGGTGGCCCTGCTCGCCGAGCACGGCGGGGATGCGAAGCCGCTTGCCGGTGGCCAGAGCCTCATTCCGGCGATGAACTTCAGATTGGCCACGCCGTCCGTCCTGGTCGACTTGAACGGCATTCCCGAACTTGCCTACATCAAGAATGATGACGCCCTCCGTCTGGGCGGGATGACACGGCAGCGTACAGTTGAGCGCAGTGCCGTGGTTGCCAGGGGCGCGCCGCTCGTGACCGAAACGATGCCGTTCATTGCGCATGCAGCGATCCGGAACCGAGGAACCGTGGGCGGAAGCCTGGCGCATGCCGACCCCGCTGCCGAGTTGCCGGCCGTGATGCTCACATTGAACGCGCGACTCGTGCTGAGAAGCCGGAACGGATCGCGCACCGTTTCTGCAGGAGACTTCTTCGTCGGGCTCTTTGCCACCGCGTTGGAGCCTGGCGAGATCCTCACCGAAGTCGAGATTCCACGACCTGCCGCGAGAAGCGGTCATGCGTTCGAGGAAATGTCGCGGCGTCATGGGGATTTTGCTCTGGTGGGCGCAGCGGCCGCCGTTGTGCTCGATGGCGCCGGTAAATGCGCCGGCGCGCGGATCGTGCTGCTGAGCGTCGGCGATCGGCCTATGCTGGCCGAGCAGGCATCAGCCGTGCTGATGGGCCAGTCGCCAACCGACGAGGCGATCAGAGCGGCTGCCGTCACCGCGGCCGAGAAGGATATCGATCCTTCCACCGACATCCACGCGTCGGCCAGGTATCGGAGGCAACTGGCGAGCGTCCTGACCAGGCGCGTTCTGACTCGAGCATTTGCGAAAGCGATTGATCGAGCTGGTCACTAAGCAGATGGTTGTCACGATGTTGCGCCGAGCGCGAGGCAGGGAATACTGCGAGCGCGAGGTGGTAGGTCGTGGGGTGGGGCCCCACGACGAATCAAGTAAAGAGGACTCATGAAAATCTACGATCTGTCACAACCCTTGAACGAACAGGTCCCTTTCTGGCCGTACTACCCGCCATTCGAAGTCAAGTACATCAAGCGGAAGGCGGAGCATGGTGTGAACGCGCAGTACATCATGACGTCGAATCACATGGGCACCCACCTCGATGCGCCGCGCCACTTCGTCACCAATGGCCGCACAATCGACCAGATTCCTGTCGAGTGGTTGTGCGGGCCTGGTGTCGTCGTGAACTTGTCCGATGCGATGGACGAGCTCGAGCTCTATACGCCGAAGATGATCGAGGACCGTGTCGAAGTGAAAGACGGCGACCTGTTGTATCTGCACACCGGCTTCCACAAGTTCGCCCAGTTCGGCGAGCATGCCGACGAGGAGAAATATATCCACCGCCATCCTGGCGCTCATCCGGATATGGTGCCGTGGCTCCTCAAGAAGAAGATCCGCATCTGGGGCGTCGATTGCGTGTCGACCGACCATCCGATGAACCTGCCGATCGGGCGGTTTCTTGGCAAGGGGATGCACGGCCACTGCGATCGTGTGCGCAAGCAGGCCGAGGACAAGTTTGGCGGTAAGGACGCGGTCGACAAGCTGTTTCCCGACTCGGCGTATCAGTTGACGCACAACGCGCTGTTTCCGAAAGACTGCATGCACATCGAGAACCTCGGCGGCGACATCGATGCGCCAGAACTGCAGAACAAGCGGCTGATTCTTGGATGCTTTCCGTGGAAATTCAAAGGTGGCGAGGCGGCGTTCTGCCGCGCCGTGGCGTTTGTCGGCGAGTGGCAGAAGCCATGAGCGAGCTATGCGATCTCCCGGCTTCAGAGCTGCGTCGCCTTGTCCTGACGCGAAAAGTCTCTGTGGTGGAAGTCGTCAAGGCGTGTCTCGAGCGTGTCAGCGTTCTCAATCCCCGGCTGAACGCGATCGTCACGCTGAACCCGCGCGCGCTCGAGGACGCTGAAGCGATCGACCGGCGGTTGGCTGAAGGTGAGGATCCCGGCCTACTGTGCGGCCTCACTGTCGGGATCAAAGACGTGACGCCGGTCGCCGACCTTCGCACCACGTTCGGATCGCCGATCTATGCCGATCACGTGCCGAAGGAGGACGCGCTTGTCGTCCGCAGGCTCAGAAATGCCGGCGCGGTGATTCTCGGAAAGACGAATTGCCCGGAGTTCGCGGCAGGCGGAAATACGTTCAACGAGGTATTCGGCCGCACGCGGAATCCGTGGGATCCCGCAAAGAGCGCTGGCGGATCGACGGGCGGCGGCGCCGCGGCCCTGGCGTCGGGAATGATTGCGCTGGCCGAAGGCACGGATCTCGGCGGCTCGCTGCGCATTCCCGCCTCGTTTTGTGGAATTGTGGGCCTGCGGCCGTCGGTCGGGCTCGTGCCGACCCACCCGACTGACTGGCTGTGGGACACGCTGCAGGTGACTGGTCCGATGGCGCGGACCGCCGAAGATGTGGCGCTGATGCTTCAGGCCGTCGCCGGGCCGAGTGAGTATTCACCGCTGGCACAACCAGCCGCAGGGCGTGATTTCTGCGGTGCGGTGGCCGCGGGACCACGCAAGGCACTCCGGGTGGCGTATTGTCGCGACATCGCGGGCATCGGTGTCGATGCCGATGTCGAGCGCGTGTGTCGTGACGCGGCTTTTGCGCTGAAGGGTGTGGGTGTCTCGGTCGAGGAAATAGAACTGGATCTTTCGGCGGCGCGCACCGAGTTCCTGGCGCTTCGGGGCCTGTGGTTCGTCACGCAGATGTTTCCAAGGCTCGACCGGAAAGACCGCTTCGGGCCGAACGTCGCCAACAACGTCCGATCGGGCCTGGAGGTGGCGAGCCGGGATCTCGCGGCCGCAGAGAGTTACCGAGGCGCGTTGTGGCACCGGTTCAGGGAGTTCTTCAACACCTTCGATCACCTGCTGACGCCATGTATGGCCGTTCCGCCGTTTCCGGTCGAACAGAACTACCCCGACGCAATAGACGGTCAGCCGATGAAGACCTATGTCGATTGGATTGCGCCGACGTTTGTGTTGAGCATGACGGGCTTGCCGGTCGCGTCCGTACCGGCAGGGCTGGACTCGTCCGGTCTACCGGTGGGGCTTCAGATTCTGGGAAGGCCTCTAGGCGAGGAAGCTGTGCTGGCGCTTGCCGCGTCGGTCCAGCGGGTCAGGCCAATCACGCGACGCACCGCGCGGGCATGAACGCTTTATGAGAAAAAAAGGCCGGAAGTCTTTCAACTCCCGGCCCACTAACGACCAACGACGAACGACTAAAGACTAATTTAGTTGAACGAGTACCGCAGACTGAGCATCCACTGATACACGTCGCCGGTGAACGCCGAACGCGAGACCGAATTCGTGATCAGCTGGTTATTGAGGGTCGCGAGACGATAGGTGGCTCTGCCCTGGGCGTCGACGGCAGGGTTCGTCAGAATCTGCACCTGATTGTTCGTGTTCGTCGATGCAACCTGCTGCCAGCTTACGCCCCATCCGCTGTTCAACAGGTTGCCGAGGTTGAAGATATCCAGGCGAAGCTGAAACGCATTGCGCTGGTCGTGAACGTTCTTGAAGAAATCCTGCGAGATGCTCATGTCCGCGCGATTGAACATCGGCATGACCCCGGCGTTCCTCTTGGCGTACTCGCCGCGGTGCTCCTTTAGATAGGAATCCTGCTTAATGAACGCCTCGAACGCTGCCGCCTGCTGATCGGCGCTGTACGTGATGCCGGTGGTGGTGGTAAACGCCGAGAAGTTCATTTCGGACGCATCCTTCGGGATATAGATCAGGTCGTTCGTCACGCCGTCGCCGTTCAAGTCGCCGCCATAGATGTAGCTGAAGCGCGAAGACGGGGTGGACGACGCCTGAGCTTCGCGCGCTTCCCAGAAGACCGACACGGATGTTGCACCGAACTTGAAGTACTCGTGACTATACGAGCCCAGCACGAACACGCGGTGGCCAGGCGACCACATCGAATAAGAGACGCCAGAGTTATTCGGATCTCCGAACGTCGACACTCTCTGAAAGCTTGTCGCGGCCGTCGATTCCGGATCGACCAGCGTCCTCGAGACACCGTAACTATAGGCGCCGCGCAGAGACAACCCGAAGGTCGTCGTCTTCGACAGCGACTGGGAGAAATTCGACGAACTGCCCTCGTTACCGTTCTTGAGCACGTAGTTGACCGTCACCTGGTTGCCGGTGTCGTTGTTGATGCGGTTGACGCACCCGCCTGCCTGACCGTTGGCCGCGCACGCCACCCCGACCCATCGCATGCGGTTGTCGACGCCGTTGAAGGCGCCTTGTGCCGCAGGCAGATTGGAGTTGATGTAGTAGACGCCGTTGACGTCGTTGGCGTACAGGAATTCCGTCGTGCTGACAATTCCCTTCGGCAGCCGGTGATCGAGCGCGATGTTCGAGCGCCACACCTGCGGGAATTTGAAGTCGGGGTCGGTCACGTTCAGGGCATAGCTGCTTGCGCCGGCGCCTGTCGGCGTACCCTGGTACTTCTTCACATCCGTCGTGAAGGGGAACGCCGTGGTGTTGTCAACGATGCGCTCGCCGATGAGCACGCCGGTATTGCCGATCTGGTTGGAGATCCAGACGTAGGGCGGGCGGCCCGTGAACAGCCCGGTGCCTCCGCGCACCTGAGTCTTCTGGTCGCCGGTGACGTCCCAGTTGATGCCCACGCGCGGCGACCAGAGTATCTGCGTATCCGGCATCCGGCCGGTGTCGTACTTCACCGGACTGCCCGTCTCGTCGCGGAACGTCAACGCGTCGGCAGCCGCATTTCGGTACGCCGTGTTCTTGAACTTAGTGATGTCGGCGCGGACGCCGGCGGTGAGGGTGACATTGCGTCGAGGCCGCCATTCATCCTGAGCGTAGCCGGCGCCGTACCAGACATCCAGCGGCTGCAAAGGCTTATCGAGGCCCGGCAGGTTCACCCAGCGGATCTGGAACCGGCCGGCCGTCACCGGCGAGACCGTCCGGTTGGGATTTGCCAGGGCATCGTTGGCATCGGCATAGAAATCGGTCTGGGAGTTGTACTGCCAGGCGCCCTGCGGACAGCAGCCAAAAAACACGTTGTCCGAATGATACTTCTCGGCAAATGTGCCAAAGGTGAACGAGTGTTTGTCGGTGAACTTCGTCAGGTTGTCCTGAATCTGAAACGTGCCGTAGCGCAACTCGTTGTTGACGGTGAACGGTTCGAAGCCAAACGATGAATAAGACGTGCCGGCCTCGAAGATGTCGACGAAGGGGAACATCTTTCCGCGCGCGTCGCGGCTCTCGTCCTGATAGGTGTAGCCGGTCTGAAACGTGTTGGCCATGTTGTTGCCAAGCACCGTGTTCCACTCGCCGATGCCGGATTTCATGTTCTCGAGAATCTTGTAGTCCGAGTTCTGGAAATTCATGGACGTCGCGCTGTTGCCCGATCGGCCTCGGAGCGCCGAACCCGAACTCGACATGTACACGTCGGTGAACGAATCCAGTTGGGTGTACCTGAATGTGATCTTGTTCGTGTTGTTGAGGTTGTAATCGCTGCGGATCAAGAACCGTTTGGCGGGCGTCTGGTCGGGAACGTCCTCGAACGGACCTGTTTCGTAGCCGAATTTCGAACCCAGGAACGAGCTCAGCGCTGTCATGTCGGAAGCCGATACGCGTGTAATCTGACCCGCGACGGCCTCGCCGCGGTTGGCGCGAAAGGTCGAGAGCGGACGTTCGTCCTTCTCATCTTCATAGTTCCCGAATGCGAACCATTTGTTCTTCACGATGGGCCCAGACCCAAAGCCGCCGGTGTTCCGGAATGTGAACGTGCCCGGATTCACCGTCTGGCCTTTGGCCTCGGTGCCGACCCAGTCCTGGTCGCGGAACCGGTGGTAGAACGCGCCGGCGACCTTGTTTGCGCCGCTGCGCGTGACCGTATTGACGCCCGCACCGACGAAGCTGCCCTGGCGCACGTCGAACGGCGCCACGCTCACCTGAATCTGTTCGATGGCCTCGAGCGAGATGGGAGCAACGCCCGTGCGGCCGCCGACCTCGCCAGAAAGGCCGAAGCCGCTGTTGAAGGTCGATCCGTCAACCGTCATGTTGTTCATGCGGTTGTCCTGGCCGGCGAACGTGCCGCTCGCGCCGGCTTGTGGCGACAGGCGCGTCACGTCGCCGATCCGGCCCGACAACGTCGGCAGGTTGGCAATCTCGTCGCGGCTCACCTGTGTCGCCGCGCCCGTCCGGTTCGACGAAAAAACGGGGTCGCTCTGTCCGGAGACGGTCACTTCCTCGCTCACCGTGATGGCCTGAACGATGACGTTGACGTCGCTCGAGATTCCGAGGTTGACGGTAATGCCCTCCTTCGTTTGTGGCGCGAACGCCGCGCCACCCGCTCCGGTGAACACGACCTGCAAGGTGTAGGGCCCCCCAACGCGCATGTTCGGGATCGCGTATCGACCGTCTGCGCGGGTCGTCGTTTCATAGCTCGTCCCAGATGGCTCGTGGATAGCGATGACAGATGCACCGGCGACGGGCTGACTCTGGGCATTGGTGACCAGACCGCTGATGGTCCCCGTGGTCACGCCCTGTGCATAGGCTCTCCCGGTGGAGCCCGAGACCGAGCCAAGCGCGACAAACGCGAACGCGAGCCAAAGGGCCAGGCTGCTGTGACGTAAATTCATGATGTGCTCTCCAGACTGTTCTAGACCATACGTCCGGGCGGCAACGAACGTATGAATGAAGTTGAAACGTGGGATAAATTGCACGGAGGCCCGATAACGAACAAGGAAAGAAGGTATTAAGGACAAGATGAAAACAGGCTTGACCCGCTGCCGCCCGAACGTACGCCTATTATTGTGACCGGCTTTCGGGCCTTACGCAACTCGACAAACTTGTGACCGAACCGACGGAATTGTCTACGCGAACGTCGCCTGTCCGGTCATTTGTTCGGCCTCACGCCGATCCAAATTATCGGCGAGCGCCTCCAAAACCTCGCGTGTCGCCTTCAGCTTTGCCGGGGGCATGTGGGAGAGCGTTTTCGAGACCGCGGCTTCAATGGCACCTACAGCCATATGGCTCATCCGGCGGCCTTTAGGGGTGAGGAGTATGCGGAGCCGCCGCCGGTCTCTTGTGTCGGGTTGCAGCAGGAGCAGGCCACGCTGACTCATCTGCTGGAGGACGCCCGTCAGCGTGCTCGGATCGAGATGTAGGACTTTCGCGAGATCGCCGGCCGAGATGCCGGGGAACTCGTTCACGACCTGGATGATGAGCCGCTGCCGCCCGGTGACCCCGTATTTCGATTTCATGTAGCGCGAGGTCGTCGCGAGGCCGTGATTGATCGCCCAGAGCACGCGGAGGAAATCGAGCGCCTGTCCAAGCGGGCGCGTCTCGTAGGGCAGGCTTGTCGCGTTCGACTCGTCAACTCGGGACATTCTCAGCTCCGTCTCAGGCATATGCACCTTTGCACGTGTATAACGACGGAGTGGGGAAAAACGCTTACCTCGTTACCCAACGGTGGGACCTAAAACGGTTTAGTAAAGGAATTTACTCACGGTGCCAGCTTCGATATTTTCCAGCCCCGGCCCTTCTTCACGTAGAACGTCCGGTCGTGAAGCCGGAAACGCTGCCCCTGCCAGAACTCAATGCTGTCCGGGATGACACGGAACCCTCCCCAGAACGGCGGACGCGGCACGCGCTTGCCGGAAAATAGTGCAGCCAGACGCGCGTACTCGCGTTCAAGGAACGCCCGGTCGGGAATCTCCGAGCTTTGCGGCGAGGCCCAGGCACTGAGCCGGCTCTCGCGCGGGCGACTGCTGAAATAGCGATCAGACTCGGTGCGGGGCACCTTTTCGACGCGCCCCTCGACCCGCACTTGCCGCTCGCCCTCGGGCCAATGGAACACGCATGCCGCGCGGGGGTTGGCAACCAGGTCAGCGGCTTTTGGACTCCGATAGTTGGTGAAAAAGACGAAACCACCTCGACTGAAGCCCCGGTACAGCACCATCCGGACCGAGGGTGCGCCGGCCGAGGAAGCCGTGGCCAGGGCCATCGCTTCGGGCAGCAGCGCCCCCGAGGCAGCCGCTTCCTTGTACCACCGCTTGAACAGGGCGATTGGATCGGCCGTTTCAGGCATCAACTCGTCATTCTGCACTAAAATTGGCGGCTCATGCCGACGCCAAGCGCCGACAGACGCCCCGAGGCGCCCCCCCGGGACTTCATTCGCGACATCGTTTCTCAGGATCTGGTCTCCGGCAAACACGGGGGAAAGGTCCACACCAGGTTTCCGCCTGAACCCAACGGGTATCTTCACATCGGGCATGCGAAGTCGATCTGCCTGAACTTCGGTATTGCGCTGGAGTATGCGTCGCCCTGCAATCTCCGATTCGACGATACGAACCCCACAAAGGAAGATATCGAGTACGTCACAGCCATCCAGACCGACGTCAAGTGGCTTGGCTTCGATTGGGGCAGCCATGTCTACTTCGCATCCGACTACTTCGAGCAACTCTATGGCTTCGCCGTGGAGCTCATTCGGAAAGGCAAAGCCTACGTCGACAGCCTGACGGCCGACGAGATTCGCGAGCACCGCGGAACCTTGACCGAGCCCGGACGCGAGAGCCCGTATCGCCATCGATCGGTCGACGAAAACATCGACCTCTTTGCGCGGATGCGGGCTGGCGAGTTCGCGGATGGCTCGGTCGTGCTCCGCGCGAAGATCGACATGGCGTCCGGCAACATCAACATGCGCGATCCGGTGCTGTACCGCATCCGCCGCGCGACGCACTACCGGACGGCGGATCAGTGGTGCATTTATCCGTTGTACGACTACGCGCATCCCGTGTCTGACGCAATTGAAGGGATTACGCACTCGCTGTGCACGCTCGAGTTCGAAGATCACCGCCCGTTCTACGACTGGGTGCTCGACAACACGTCGGTCGCCTGCCATCCGCAGCAGATTGAATTCGCGAAGCTGAACCTGTCCTACACGATGATGGGCAAGCGCAAGCTCATCGAGATGGTGCAGGGACAGCACGTGAGCGGTTGGGACGATCCCCGGATGCCGACGATTTGCGGGCTGCGGCGTCGCGGCTACACACCGGAATCGGTACGGAACTTCTGCGAGCGCATCGGTGTGGCCAAGCGCGAAAACGTCGTCGACATCGCCAACCTCGAGCACGCCATTCGCGAAGACCTGAACGTGCGCGCGCCTCGAGTCATGGCGGTGCTGAATCCGCTGAAGGTTGTCATCGAGAACTACCCGGACGGCCAGGTTGAAGAAGTCGACGTCATCAACAACCCCGAGGATTCATCGGCTGGCACACGCAAGGTCCCGTTTGGCCGTGTGCTGTACATCGAGCGCGACGACTTCATGGAGGATCCGCCGAAGAAGTTCTTCCGGCTGTCGCCCGGCAAGGAAGTGCGGCTCCGCTGCGCCTACTTCATCAAGTGCACGGACGTGGTGAAGGACCCCGCTACCGGCGAGGTGACCGAACTGCGGGCCAGCTACGATCCCGCGACACGCGGAGGCGACTCACCCGACGGCCGCAAAGTGAAGGCGACGCTGCACTGGGTCTCGGCCGAGCGTGCGCTCGATGCCGAGGTACGGCTCTATGACCGTCTGTTTACGATCGAGGATCCAGCGGCCGAGGATAACTATCTCGATCATCTCAACCCGCACTCGCTCGAGGTGCTGCGCGGCGCCAAAGCGGAGCCAAGCCTCGCCGGCGCGCATGCGGGAGCGCGATATCAGTTCGAGCGCCTCGGCTACTTCTGCGTCGACTCCGACTCGTCGGCCGGCCGGCTGGTTTTCAACCGAACGGTGTCGCTTCGTGATACGTGGGCGAAAATTCAGAAGAACTCTGGCATATAGTGTGTCCTCCCGATGAACCGATTTCTGGCGCAGGACGTGGCGTTCGAGCCGGCCGATCCGAAGAATTTCGTGGGGAACGCGCGCGTGAAACGGCTGAGGATGGCCGAAGGCACTGTGGTCTTTCTCGTCGAGTTCGATCCCGGCGGGCGCACAAACTGGCACGCCCATAGCGCGCCCCAGTTGCTGCTCGTCAACGAGGGACGCGGCCTGGTGCAGAAGTGGGGCGAGCCCATCGTCGAACTGACGGCCGGCGATGCCATCACGATCGAGCCGAACGAAAAGCACTGGCATGGCGCGGCGCCTTCCGCCAGAATGGCGCACTTTGCCGTGAACCTGAATCTGACCACTAAGTGGTTCGAACCTGTATCGGACGACCAATACTGTGCATCCTGAGCTGCAAGAAGCCCTCGAATTTCACAAATCCATCGTAGCCGAGGCCGGCAAGGCGCTGGTCGGGTACGAGACCGAAAAGGCGCTCGCCAACATCGTCCTGATGTCGGAGATTCCGACGACGTACGACCAGGACGAGCAGAAACAGGTGAACGCCGGCAACCTGCTGCTGCGCGGCGTGCCGGGCATCGGCAAGACATTCTTCGGCGTGATCATCGCCGCCATCAGCGACGCGCGCTTCGCACGCATCCAGGGACGCGCCGATTTGCAGCCGACCGAGGTCGTCGGTTTCCAGATGATCAATCCGGCGACCGGTGCGTTCATCACCGAGTTCGGGCCTCTCGCGTCGGCCGAAGTCATTCTGCTCGACGAAATCAACCGCATCCCGCTGAAATCGCAGAGCGCGTTTCTCGAGGGGCTGCAGGATCGCAAGATCACCGTCGGCAAGACGACCTACGACCTGCCGACATTCAGCTTCGCCATCGCCACGATGAATCCCGTTGAGCTCGGGCAGGGCACGTTCCCGTTGTCGGAGGCGGCCACCGACCGGTTCGCCATCATGGTGAACATCGGCTACCTCCCGCCGGAGGAGGAACAGAAGCTCGTCAACTTCGACTTCAAGCAGGTGCGCCTGAACAAGTTGATGTCGAAGGAGCGCATCGTGCAGCTGCGGGGTGCTATCACTCGAGAAGTGTTCCTGCACGAGAAGCTCGGGAAATACATCCGCCGGCTGGTGGGAGCCACTCGTCCGTACAACGTCGAGACCGACTGGCTGTACAAGTCGCCCTCCGACCTCGTTGAGCAGCACGTCGATCTGGGCGCGTCGCCGCGGGCGACGATCTGCTGGGGCCGCCTTGTGAAGGTGTGGGCGGTGCTCGCGCGCGACGGCAACCATCGGTCTGTCGGCCGTCTACTTTCAGGACATGTTCGGGTTGATGACGTTCGACAGCGGATTCGAGAACATGGCCTCGCTGCGGCCGCGCGTGGGCCGAGGCCACGTCATCCACTGCCTGGACGGGTATCAGGGACGTGTCGGGATGGAGGAAGTGAAAAGCGGCGTGCGGCTCGCGACGACGATCGGCGGCCACTTGCGCCGGACCTCGCTGTTGCCGGTGGTGTCCGATTTTCTGTTCGAAGGAGCCGGCGACGCGATTCGCGAGCTCTCCCACCTGAATTCCGTGCACGACGTGTTTCTCGTGATGATCGACAGCGCCTTCGCCTTCGAGCTGCCGGACGTGTCGGCGGGGTGGCTGAGCGCGTATGACGTCGAGACCGGCCAATCGCGGCTGGTCTCGCGCCGCGAACTGCACGCGCTCGGGCGGCGCGTCCGCGAGTGGCAGGACGACATCGAACGGCAGGCCCACGATCATGATATCGACGTGTTGCGGCTCGATGTGGATCAGGAAAAGAGCCTGCCGACGCTGCTCGAGTTCGTGATGGTGCGGAGGCTGCGGAAGAAATAGGGCTGAGGGCTATGGGCTGAGGGCCAAGTCCACGCAGCAAGCAGCAAGATGTTGCTATCAGGATCCGGAGCGTGAGCGACGGCTGCGCGTGGGGGTGGGGCCCCACGCGAATCAAAAAACGATGACTGTCAGTATGTTGAAACTCAGATACGCGTTGGTCGGATTGGCACTTCTCACGCTTGCGACGAGCGCGTTTGCGCAGGTTCCGGCGAAGCCCGCCGAGGTCGCCGTCGCCCCGATCGAGTGCTGGTGGAAGACCGATCGCAGCGCGGTGCGAGTCGGCGAGCGGTTTAACTTGACGCTCACGTGCGCGGTGCTCGACACCGACAAAGTGAGGGTCGTCGTCGACGAGTCGAGCCTGGCGCCGTCGGCACTCCACCTCGTGCCGTTTGAAATCGTCGACGGCCAGCGGTTCCGCGACATCCTGAACGCCCCGCGCAGGTTCTTCCAGTATCAGTACGCGATGCGCGTGCTCGGCGAAGAGTTCTTCGGCAAGGAGATCACGCTGCCGCGGCTGCAACTCAGCTATCGCGTCCAGAATTCACTGAACGGCAGCTCGTCGCTGGCCGGGCGCGAGGAACAGTACTCGCTGAGGCCGGTGCCGATGCGGATCCTTTCGCTCGTCCCTGCCGGGACGATCGAGATTCGCGATGCGCCGCCCGACACGTTCGGCGATGTCGATACACGGCTGTTTCGCTCGAATCTGCTCCTGATGGTCGCGGCCGTCGCGCTTGTTCTGGCCGGGCTCGTCGCGATTCTGCTGCTTGCCCGCGCGGCCGTGAAGCGACGTGCGTCAGCGATGGTGAAACAGCGGGTTGTGCCGGCCGGAGCCGTCCTGCGCGCCGCCTCTGGTGAGCTGGCGCGAGTGCGGAAGGCGAGCGAGAGCGACGGCTGGAACAGCGATCTTGCGGGCCGAGCTGCGTCCGCTCTGCGGTTAGCCGGCGCCGTTGCGTTGAACCGCTCGGTGAGCCAGCGGGAAGTCGGGCGCGGCACCACGCTTGGCGAGGGTCAGCTGATGATCCGGCGCGGCCTGCGCGGCCGCAGGCTGGCGGTGTCGGCCGGCATCACGCCGGGCACCATCAGCGTGAACGGCGCAGCGCCCGTCGGTAGTCGCGCGCGAACGCTGTGGGACGGCATCTCCCAGCCGCTGGGTATCTTCACGACGGTGCGCTACAGCAGGAAAGGCACGATCGACGGCACGTCGTTGGATCACGCGCTCGCCGAGGGGCAGGACGCGGTGAAGCGGCTGCGCGTCTATCAGTGGCAGCGCATCGGCCGAGGACGAGGGCTGACCCGCCGAACCCCTGGCGAGGGCGGGCATATACAGACATGGGCACGCTGAATGCACTTATCGCGCTCATCCAGCGGACGCTGAACGAATGGCGTGCGCCGGGCGCGAGCGACCTCGTGTTCGATGCCAGGAACGCCGCGTTGTTGGCGGTGACGCTGTTCGTCATTGTGACGGCGCTCGCGCTGACGTGGCGTTCGCTCCGCGGACGCCTTCCCGGTCGCACGGCGATCGCTGTACCCGCGATCCTTCCGCGTGTCCGGCAGTCTCCGCTGACGTTCATCCGCCACCTGCCATTTGCCCTGTTCGCACTCGGGCTCCCGTTCTTCTGCCTCGCACTCGCGGATCCGTACGAGGCGCTCTCTGCGCAGCAGGTGTCGCATCCCGGCCGGCGTATCGCGGTCATCATGGATGCGTCGCTGAGCATGCTGTCGCCATTTAGCGGTCAGCAGCTGAAAACGCAGAGCGACACGGCGTTCTCCAACACGATGGCCGCGGCGGAATACTTTGTGCGGATGCGGATGAAAGGGAAGTACCGCGACCTCATCGCGCTCGAGCAGTTCGGCAACGAGGCGTACGTCATCACACCGTTTACGACCGACTACGAGAATCTTCTCCTCAGCCTCAAGATGATCAGCGACGTGAACGAGTGGCAGCGGTTTCCCGATCAGGGCACGATCATCATGAAAGCGATCGATGAAGGGGTCGATCTCTTCCAGGCGTTCGATTTCCTGAAATCATCCGGCAACATCATGGTGATCTTCAGCGACGGCCAGGACAACAACGTGCAGATCGGCGACATGACACTCGATCAGGTCCTGAAGAAGGCCGTCGATCATAAAGTGCCGGTCTATATGATCCGCACGGCCTACGCACGCGGGTTGTTCGATGTGATTCCCGATCAGGTGTGGAAGAAGGCGATCGACGCCACGGGCGGCCGTTTCTATCCGGCGGCGAATCAGGAAACGATCCTGCAGGCCATCAAGGAAATCGACGCCGCCGCAACCGGCCGTGTCGATGTGCGGGAGTACAGCGTGCGTCAGCCGCGTTATGCGCGGTTTGCGCTGATCGCGGTGCTGCTGTGGACGCTGGCGGCCGGCATGCAGATGAGTCTGCGGATGTTTCGCACGTTCCCTTAGAACCCAGAACCGTGGAGTACTGAATGAAGCGTTCACTTGGAATCATCGTCGTCGTCCTGATTCTGGTCGTCGTCGGCGTGGCCGCCCTCATGACCGGCCTGTACCAACGGCGACTGGCGATCGCGCAGGAAGACATGGTCGTGCTCGATTTCGACGACCCACAAGTCGAGTACGCCGACCTGCAGCAGGATCTGACGAAATGGCCGCTGGTGTCGCGACGGCCGCTCGAGGAGATTCGCAAGCGGCGCGCGCTGCTGCAGTACTGGCAGGGCGATTACGCGGATCTCGTCGAGCTTGCGCGGACGGCATCCCAGTCCGACGAACCGATGGACCCCGAGATCCAGATTCTCGCCGCCAACGCGCTCTATCGCGTCGCGCAGCACGGACCGCAGGACAAGGCGACGGTGCTCAAGAACCTCGATGCGGTAATCCGCGCGTACGCCGAAGCGCTCCGCGCGGGCAGCGACCTTCCGGACACGGCCTTCAACTACGAGCTGGCCGTCAGGATTCGCGAAGAGATCAGCAGTGGCCGACGCAAAGGCGGCATGCCGAATTCGCAGGTGGACGAAACGAAGAGCGATCCCAATATGCACGGCGATCCCGGCGAGCCACCAAAGGACATGAAGGTGGAGCAGTTCCAGATTCGAATCCCGATGGACCCCAAAGAGATTAAGAACAGCCAGGAGCAGACGGCGGGAACGGGGCAGCAGCGCAAGAGAAAAGGGTGACACGCCTGATTGATTTTGAATCGCTGCGATTCGGCCAGCCGTTGTACCTGTGGATGCTCGTCGGACCAGCGGTGTTGTTCGTCCTGTGGTGCTGGCGTGTCGTCCGCCGGCGCAGGGATGCACGGAAGTACAAGGCCGCGCGGTTAGTACCCGTGGACGAGCGCTTCAGCTCGATTGGCGAGCTGGCGTTCTGGTTGGGGCTCATCGCGGCGCTGACGTGCACGATTCTGGCGCTCGCTCGCCCTCAGGGCAGCACGTCCATCGTTCGCAGTTCCGGCGCTGACATCGTGCTGCTGTTGGACGGTTCCGCTTCGATGCGCGTGCGCGACATGGGCACCGATCGATGGCAACGGACGATGGCGTGGGTCAGGACGTTCACCGAGACGCTCAGCTGGCAGGGCGATCGGATGGCGCTCGCCACGTTTGCCGACATCGCGGTGCCGCAGATCCGGCTCACGCACGATCCCAACACCATTCTGTTCTTCCTGGACCATCTCGACAAAGAGCCGACGTTCCGGCTCGAGAACGACACCAGTTGGGACACCAACGTCGAAGACGCCATCTACTGGGGCGTGAAGCTCGTCGACACCGATCTGGAGATGTATGGGCCGAACAAGAACGCGAAGACGTTCGTCATCGTCTCGGATGGCCAGGTTTGGAGCGGCAACGTGCAGCGCGCGCTTACGCAGGCCCTACACCGCGGCATCATGGTGGATGTGATCGGTGTGGGCACATCGAACGGTGGCCTCATCCCATTGCCCCATGGCGAAGACGGCAAAGTGCTGGCTGGCTTCGATCCGATTCGGTCCGTCCTCGACCGCACGTCGCTTCGCGAGATCGCCCGCGAGGGCGGCGGCGAGTACTTCGAAATCGGGACTACGTCGGACGCGCAGATCGCCGCCCGGATCATCCACAATGCCTCAAGGCGCTCGGGAAACGATCAGGTGGACGAATCGCTCGATGAGCTCTATTGGTACCTGCTCGCCGCCGCCGCCGCGTGCCTCGGGTTCGGGTTGCTGATGGTGAAACCGCGGGTACAGCTCGGTCTCGGATTGGCCGCCGCGATCGTGCTGCTGGCGGTGATAGCGGGATTGAGACAGTGATCCGCAGCTGGAAACTGCAAACTTGAAGGCAAGTGAAGAAGTGCACTCCAGTGACGGGTTACCTTCTACTTACTTTCCACTTTCCACTTTCTACTTTCCACTTTCTCGTTACATGTGTCTTACTACCGCTCCCCCGAACTCCGAACACTTCACTTCCTTCGCTCCATCCATGAGGCGAGCAAAATCGTAGGTGACGGTCTTCGCGGAAATCGCCCCTTCCATACCCCGCACAATGAGGTCAGCCGCTTCGTCCCAACCCAGGTAACGGAGCATCATCTCGCCTGAAAGGATCACCGAGCCGGGGTTCACCTTGTCCTGATTCGCGTATTTCGGGGCGGTTCCATGCGTCGCTTCGAAGATCGCGTGACCGGTAAGGTAGTTGGCGTTGCCGCCCGGTGCGATGCCGATGCCGCCGACCTGCGCGGCAAGCGCGTCCGAGAGGTAGTCGCCGTTGAGGTTGGGTGTGGCGATCACATCGAACTCGTCGGGCCGCGTGAGCACCTGCTGCAGTGTGATGTCGGCGATGGAGTCCTTGATGACGATCCCCGCCCCTGGCTTGCCCTCGGGTATTCTGCACCACGGTCCGCCGTCGATCTCAACGGCACCGTAAAAGTTCTTCGCAACCCGATAGCCCCAGTCGCGAAAGGCGCCCTCTGTGAACTTCATGATGTTGCCTTTGTGGACGAGCGTGACGCTCTTCCGCTTGTGCTTGACGGCATAGCCGAGCGCGCTGTGAACCAGCCGTTCAGTGCCGAGATAGCTGATGGGCTTCAGGCCGATACCGACTTGAACGCTCACTTCGCGCGCGGGCGCCCCGATTGATTCGAGCAGCGCCTGCCATTCCTTCGAGGAGTCGAGGCTGCCGAAGCGAATCTTCTTGAACTCCTTCGGAAATTCCTTCGCGAAGAAGTCGAGCAGCTTCTGAGCTTCAGGGGTTCCCGCCGCGTATTCGATGCCGGCGTAGATGTCTTCGGTGTTCTCCCGGAAGATGGTCATGTCGACCTTCTCCGGGTGCTTCACCGGCGACGGTACGCCCTTGTACCAGCGCACGGGCCTGAGGCACACGTAGAGATCGAGCAACTGGCGCAGCGCGACGTTCAGTGATCGGATGCCGCCGCCCACCGGAGTCGTCAACGGACCCTTGATGCCCACGAGATACTGGCGAAACGCCGCGAGTGTTTCATCCGGCAGCCAGTTGCGAACAGTCGTGAAGGCCTTCTCACCTGCGAGCACCTCCATCCAGCTGATGCGACGACGGCCGCCGTACGCTTTCTCGACCGCTGCGTCGAATACGCCGACGCTCGCGCGCCAGATGTCGGGGCCCGTACCGTCGCCTTCGATATAGGGGATCGTCGGATGATCGGGAACGTTCAGTCTGCCGTTGGCGATGGTGATTGTGTTTCCCTGCTGCGTCATAAGCTGATAATCGTATCGCAACTACGAGCCCACAGACTTCGGGCTCCGGGCTTTGGGCTTGATTGGTCCACAAAAACCAAGGGCGCGAGGACCGAAGTCCTCGCGCCCCCGGTTTCGTACTCGCGGTGCAGCCTATTTCGCCAGCGTCCTTACGTAGTTCACGATGTCGGTGATCTCTTCCGGCTTCAGCCGCTTGGCCATCGCCGGCATGTTTCCGATCTCGCTCTTCTTGCCGTTCGAGACCAGCTCGTGAATGGCGGGGTCGGTCAACTTTGCCATCACGGCCTTGTCCGACAAGTCGGGCAGCTTACCCTTGAGCGTCTTCGCCGCGGGACCATCGCCTTTGCCGGCGGGGCCGTGGCACGTCTGGCACGAGCGCTTGAAGAGCGCTTCACCGTTGGCGATCGATTCAGGGCTGGCCTTCGCCGCGGGTGCTGCAGGCTTCGCCTGGCCAGCATAGACCGCCGTCATACAGAACAGCGCGAGTAATCCGGTCATTCCTAGAAATTTCGTCATCAGCAAATCCTCAATAAACGGTAGACGATGAACGGTCGACGGTAAACGGTAAACGACTACACCCAGTTTACCGTAGTTGCTCCGGCCGCGTGGACCGCTTCCTCGACGGCCTTGCGATTTCGGTCCGAATAGGGGACAGCTACGACCACGCCGCCGTCAACGACGCTCGGATCATAGGGGCGGCCGGAGAAACTCGGCAGCCGCAACTCGACGAGCAGACCAGCCAGCGTCGCCAGCACGGCGCCGAGCATCGTCGTTTCGTATGTGATGAGCCCGACCGTCCAGGGCGCGACGATAGGCATCCCGCCTTTGACGAGCGGATAGGCAAGCGCAGAGAACGTGGCGAGCGAGAAGCCGCCAATCATGCCGAGGGCCGCTCCCGAGAGTGCCCACGCGAATAACTTCGTCGGCTTCTTCTCCGGCAGAAACGGCTCGCCGTGAATCGGCTGGGACGTCATGACGTCCATCGACTGCGGATCCACGCCCGACTGCAGCAGCCGGCGGATCGCCGCCCGAGCTTCAACGGGCTGATTGAACTTTGCCAGGCACCAGGTCTGAGACATGGAATTTGAAATGTGAAATCTGAAATTTGAAATTTAAGACTTGAAACTTGACATCACTAGTGTCCCGGGTGCACATCCCCCGGCGCTATCTGTCCGACAAACGTGGGGTCAGGCAGCTCCCCGCGATGCTTCGATGCGACCTGCAACCCTTCCTCGTACTCCCAGATCGAAATCATGGGGCTGAATTTCGCAAACAGGAAGTACATCAGCACGAAGAATCCCAGCGTGCCCCCGGCGATCGCCATTTCCGTGTACGAGGGCCAGTAGTGGCCGTAGTTATACGGCAAGTACGGATGCACCAGCGTCGGGACGATGATCAGGAACCGCTCCAGCCACATGCCGACGAGAATGCCGCACGAGGCCATGAAGATGAGCGGGATGGTTCGCAGCTTCTTAATCGCCAGAACCGGAAATGGGATGATGAAGTTGCAGATCACCATCAGCCAGAACATCGGCGCATACCGGCCGGAGATTTTCGACCAGAACACCGTCATTTCCGCCGGCTCGTTGCCGTACCACGTCACGAGATACTCCGTGAACGTGAAATAGAACCACAGCAGGCTCATCGTCAGCAGCATCTTTGCAAGATTGTCGAAGTGCACCGGCTGCAGATAGTGCTCGAGCTTGAAGTATTTCCGGATCATCACCATCGCGATCAGCAGTGCGGCGATGCCGGAGAAGATCGCGCCGACGACGAAGTATGGGCCGAAGATCGTCGAGTGCCACATCGGCATCACCGTCATGGCGAAGTCCCACGACACGATCGTGTGGACCGACACGGCGACAGGAATGATGACGAGGGCCATTATCGAGATCGCCTTCTCGAGGCGCACCCACTCGCGTTCGGTGCCTCGCCAGCCGAGGGCCAGCGTGCGATACATCGGCTGGCGCCAGCCGGTCGATTTGTCGCGCGCGACGGCCATGTCCGGAATCATCGGCAGGTACAGGTATGTGACGCTTCCGGTCAGGTACGTGTTGATGGCGATGAAGTCCCACATCAGCGGCGATTGGAAGTTCGGCCACAGGTGCCGGCTGTTCGGGAACGGAATCATCCAGTAGAAGAGCCATGCGCGGCCGAGATGGATGAGAGGGAAGAGCGAGCCGGTGACGAGGGCGAAGGTCGTGATCGCTTCGGCGCAGCGCGTAATCGGCCGGCGCCACTCTGCCTGAACAACGCGCAGGATGGCCGAGATGAGCGTGCCGGCGTGGCTGATGCCGATCCAGAACACGAACGTGGTGATGTAGAGACCCCAGTACGACGGCCGGTTCTTGCCCGCCATGCCGATGCCGTACTTCAGCTGCAGCCCCCAGGCGACGAACACGACCATTGCCACCAGCAGCAGAAATCCAGTCGTGACGTAGTAGATGGCGCTCGTCTTGAACAACGGGCCGAGCAGGTCGCGGTTGATCCGTGCTTCGGTAAAGCGAGGCGTTTCGGCGGCCATCGGCTACGCCCCCCCGCCGCTCAGGTACACGACGCGCGGCCGTGTGCCGAGTTCTTCGAGGAGGCGACGCCCGCGATTGGATCGCGATAGCTTCGACACCTCGCTGTCTTCGTCGCTCAAGTCGCCAAACACGATCACTTTTGCGGGGCACGCCTGTGCGCAAGCCGGCTTGATCTCGCCGTCCTTCACCGCGCGCTTCTCATCCTTTGCCGTGTCTTGCGCGCGGCGGATCCGCTGCACGCAGAACGTGCACTTTTCCATGATGCCACTCGTGCGAATCGAGACGTCGGGGTTCAGCTGCTCGTTCATCGGGCTATCCCACGAGGGTGTGAACCACGTGAAGAAGCGGACGGTGTATGGGCAGTTGTTGGCGCAGAACCGGGTGCCGACGCAGCGGTTGTAAACCTGGGCGTTCAGTCCGTCCGGGGTGTGATAGGTCGCATTTACGGGGCAAACCGGCTCGCACGGCGCCGCGTCGCATTGCTGGCACATCACCGGCATGAACTTCGCCTTGATGTTCGGGAACTCTCCTTCCCAGTACCGTTCGACTCGGATCCACTGATGCGTCCGGCCCATGGCGGCCTGTTCGGGACCGACGGTCGGCAGATTGTTTTCCGCGTGACACGCCACGACGCAGGCTTCGCAACCTGTGCAGCGGTCGGTGTCGACGGTCATTCCCCAGCTTGGCATGTAGCTGATCCTCATTGGCTCTAGGCTCTGGGCTTTCGGCCAGCAGCGCGGCCCAAAGCCTAAAGTCCAAAGCCCAAAGTCCTATCGATGCGGCGGCTCCTCGTGATGGTCTCTCGCCTCCGGGTTCCCGAACCGGATGATCTCTTCAACGCGACCCGCCTTCGCGACGCCGACACGTACGCCTGCCTGGACGACGGCTCCCGATGCTGTATCGAGCGCCGAAGTCGCGAGGGTCAGCGGGTTCGCGCCACGGCTCGACGCGTACCGCCCATACTGCGTGTGCCCCTGGCCAACCGGAATCGAAATCACGTCGGGCCGCAACCCGGGATAGATGTACGCCGGAAGCTCGATGGTTCCCTGCGCCGATCGAATCATCAGGACGTCGCCCTCATGAATCTCCAGCTTGCGCGCCGTGTCCGGATTGATTTCAACCCACGATCCCCACATCACCGTCGTCATGGGATCCGGCATCTCCTGCAGCCACGGCAGATGCGCCGTCCGCCCGTCTGCAAATGCGGCGGAAGCATAGAGATGAAGCGCGAAGGGGAACTGTTGTGGATCCCCGGCAAACGCGCGCGCGGTGACTGGTGCCTGGGGCATCACGAAATTCACCTTGGCCGGCGTGAGGGTCTTGCCCTCAGCCCTCAGCCCTGAGCCCTCGGCCGCCGTAGGCGGCGTCGCCCACCATCCTCCCGCTTCCGTGACCTTTTTGTAGAACGCGTCGAAATCCGGATCGACGGTCGAGCCCGTATTCAACGCGTGCACGGTTCGAAAGGATTCCTTCACGGCTGCCGCGAATGTTTCGTAGGGAAGCGCCTCGGCCACCTTGCCGCCGAGCGCTTTCGCGGTCTCGATCAACACGTCTCCCGTGTCGCGCGTGTCCCAGCGCGGCTCAACCACCGGCTGACCCAGCGTCCGAATCGGGAACCCGACGCCTGGCTCGGGCACATCATCGATCCAGCGCTCAAGCGAGTGATGGTTGGGAAGGATCAGATCGGCCATGACCGCCGTCTCATCGAGGAACGACGAGAAACTCGCGATGAACGGCACAGCCGACAGGGCCGTTTGCAGCTTCTTCGCTTCCGGTAACGTGAACAGCGGATTTGCGTCGAACAGCAGAAGCGCTTTCACGCCGCCAGCACCGTCGATGAACCTGTGAATATCCGGGCCGGCCGTAGCGGGAGCAGGCCCGGGTGACTCGGCGCTGTCACGGAGAATGCCGCCCTTTGTCCCGTAGGCGCCAACGAGCGCGTTCAGCGCGTAGATCGCGGTAAGGGATGCGACATCGCGGCTGTCGCCAACGGCCACGCTCGGACGGCGTTGCGCGAACTCGCGCGCGATGCGTTCGATCTTCTCGGCCGGCACGTCGACTTGTCCCGCCACCGTCGCCGGTGCATAGTTCGCGAGCGTTGCAGACCATGCGGCGAACCCGTTGGTCTTCTGGTTCACGAAGTCGGCGTCGTACAGTTTTTCGTTCACGATGACGTGCGCCATCGCCAGCGCGAGCAGGCCTTCCGTTCCCGGCTTGATAGGCAGCCACTCGTCGGCGCACGCCGCTGTCTGCGACAAGCGAGGCTCCGCGTGCACGAACTTTCCGCGCATGCCGGGACGGCCCTGACGGAACATGCCGTATGCGTAGATGTTGCGGACAGGGGAAAGGAACGTCTCGAACAGATTCGCGTTGAACGACAGCAGGTACATCGCGTTGGCAAAATCGACGGCCGGGAGTTTCGCGACCCCGGTCGTCAGCTCCATCGCCTTCCGGATCGGCGCGGGATCGAACGGATCGTAGGAGACGACGTTCGTGCTGCCGAGGCCCGCCGCGAACCGCTCGATCACTGTTCCCATGGTGCCGCGGTTTCTTCGACCGGTCAGCATTGTGATCGCCTGCGGCGCGGCTTGCTGCTGCTGAAGCTGCGTGACGAGCTGCTGCTGCGCCTCTTTCCACGTGATCGCCTGATACTGCCCGGACCCACGGGGCCCTGACAGCTTCAACGGCGTGCGAATGCGATCGGGATGGTAGAGCGCCTGTACGCCGGCCTGGCCCCGGGCGCACGTGCCGCCCATGCTGATCGGGTGATCGGGATTGCCTTCGATCTTCTTGGCCTGCACGGCCTTCACGCGCTTCTGCTGACCATCGATCGTCCGGACCGACTGTCCCTGCATGACGCGCACGTTGATGCCGCATCCTGCGGCGCACTGCTGGCAGACGGAGCGGATCCAGCCCTCCTCGCCGGGGACGAAGGTGTCTTCGCCGACGAGCAAAGGAATCAGCTCCTGCGGCTTGCCGCATCCGTCGAGGATGAGGCCCGCGGTGCCGACCACGCCGCCTGTTTTCAGGAAATCTCGTCTCTTCATGTTTAATCGCGGGGGTCCCTCACCCCGCTCGCGGCTCGTTTCTCCGACCAACCTATGTGACTAACGACAAACGAGTGAGACCAACGACTGGCACCAACGACCAACGACTAACGACCAACGACTAAGTTATTTATGGCACGTCAGGCAGTCGTCGCTGACTTTCTTCTCACGATGGCAATCGATGCATTTCCCCATCGTCCAACGAATGTTCTCCTTCATGGGCGTCATCATGTTCTTCATGTCGCCATGACAGGTGGAGCAATCCACGCCGGCTTTCACGTGACGCTTATGACTGAAGTAAACCGCGGCTTCCTCCGGGAAACCGTAGACGCGCACCCAGGGCGGCTCCTCGTTCTTCTGCGCGTAGGCCGCCAGCTTCTTGATCTCGGGGCTGTCGGTCTTCACGTTTTCGTGGCACACCATGCATTCGGTGACGCTTGGAATGGTCGCGGCAATCGACCGATCGGCGTTCACGTGGCACGAGAGGCACTCCATCTGGTTGTCGACGACGTGGATCTTGTGCGGATAGGCAATCGGTTGAGGGACCACGCGCGCAGGCCGGAAGGCGAACGCCACAGTGGCAATCAGGAGAATCAGCACAACCGCGCCGAGAACGTATTTGCGCATCGATATCGTCTGTGGTCGGGAAATAGATTGGGGAAAACCGCGAAAGTCTATCGTGCTTTTCAGCGCAAGTCTAGGGAGCGGGAACCACCGTGGCGTCGTTCGCGGCCGGTGCGGCCTCCGGTGTGTAGGGGAGATTTCTGGCGTATTTCTCGAACCACTCGATCTCCGTATTCATCTTATAAAGCTCGTGCCGTGGCTGAACCCATTGGTGCGGCTCGTTTGGGGCAATGTGCAGCTCGGTGGGGACGCCCTGTCCTTTCAGCGCGCGCTGCATTTCCACAGACTGCGCCATCGGCACGCGCGAGTCGTTTTCGCCGATGAAAAAAATCGTCGGAGTCCGTGCCGCCGTGATGTATTTCAAAGGCGAGTGGTCCCAATAGGTCTGGATCGGGGCGTTTTTCTGCCAAATCGTGCCGCCGAGCCACAAATCCCGGTCTCCGTGCGTGTCGGACTGCCCGTAGAGGGAAATCCAGTTGGCGACTCCGGCGCCGGATGAGGCTGCCTTGAACCGCGTCGTGAAGGTGATCAGCTTGTTCACGAGGTGGCCGCCCGCGCTCCACCCCGATACGGTCAGCCGATCGGGATCGGCAATGCCCATCGCAACCACGCGGTCGACTCCGGCGAGCACATCGAGGTGGCTGTTCTTGAAATAGCCTCCGATCGGCTCGCGGTAGAACACGTTGCCGTAGCCCGAGCTGCCACGATAGTTCGGGCGGAGGATGGCGTAGCCGCGGTCTGTCCAAATCGGCTGGATGTTGTAGAAGATCGAACCCCAACCGAATCGATCCGACGCTTCCGGGCCTCCATGCAGCTGCACGACAAGTGGATAACGCGTGCCGCGTCTGTAGTCGATTGGGTATGTGAGGATCCCCTCGATCCGTACGCCGTCGACGCCCTTCCACTCCACCCGCTCCTGCTTTGGCAGGGCGAAGTCGCGATCGAGGTAGTCGTAGATGCCGGTCGCGCGTTTCGGAGTACTCGCTCCCGGCGCCAGCGTCCAGATGTCGCCGATTCTCGTCGGCTCATCGATCATGAACACGTGGTACCCGCCCGCCATATTCCACGACGTCAGCACGAGCGCATGTTCGCCGCTGGTGATTTGCCGCGGTGTGCGCGTGGCGAGATCGACCTGAAACAGCTCGATATGGACGCCCATGTTCACGATCATCCAGATCGACTTGCCATCGGCAGACCAGGAGGCACGCAGCACTTCATGAGGGAAGGTCGGCATCAGCGCGCGAGCAGGTCCACCGGCGGCAGGAACGAGGAACAGATTCTCGTTGTAGTACGGCTCCTGGCGGCTGTTGGCGCGGGCGAGGAACAGGACTTGAGTTCCGTCGGGAGAAAGGTCGCCTTCCTCTTCGGGGATGCTGTTCTTGGTGAGCTGGATGGGCCCGCTGCCGTCGGCCGCGATGCTCCATAGCTCCATCCTGTCTGTATCGACGGGCAGAGGAGTTGGCCGGCGGCTGATGACGATTCGCCGGCCATCAACGGAAATCTTGAATGCGAACACCGAATAGTCGCCGTCGGTCACGCGAGTTTCCTTGCCACCCGCAACGTCCACCTTCCACAAGTGGCGCATTCGGAACTCGTCGAGCACACGCATATCGCCGCGAAGACGCTCGCGCTCACGCTCTATGTCGGTCGGTGGGTTGGCCGCGAGGAAGTAGACGGATTGCCCGTTGGGATGCCAGGCAATGTCCGTGACGGCGGTCACATGCTGCGAGAGTTGCCGCGGCCTGCCGCCGCCGGCTGGCATCAGCGACACTTGACCGCGCGAGAGAAAGGCGATCGTCGAGTCATCCGGCGACCAGCGGCCGCTGAACGCGCCCGCGTCGATCGATGTGAGCCGGCGCAACCCTGTTCCATCCGAATTGATCCGCCAGATCTGTGCGACACGCCGGTTGCCCGGCCAGTCGGTGGTGGCGAGACCAAAGACGATGAGGCGGCCATCGCGGGTGATTTGCGGATCGCCGACCCGCGGGATGTTCAGGAGATCGACGAGGGTTATCCGCCGCTTGGCCTGCGCCTGGGGTAGCGGGCTCGAGGTGAATATCACGCACGCCGCAGCCAGGGCGCAGGCCCATGCCGGCCTGCCAATTGCCATGGGAATGCGTCGAGTATAACCTTTGAATTCACGACCCATGTCTGACCGTAAATATCGGCAGCGCGGCTATCAGGATTCAGGCGGGGAGCGAAAAGGGCCACAAACTGGTCCAAAAGCGCCCCTTCCCAAGCCGCCGGCCGACCGGATCGAAACCCGTCTCGACAAAGCCGAGCGAAAGGCCCTCGACGGCCGGGGGCCGAGCGTGCCGGGCTATCACGAGGTGATGCGCTGCGCGCGGTGCGGCAATGTCTTTACCGATACGATCCTCTCGCTCTCGCGGTGCAAGCGTTGTGGCGCCGATCTGCGATCGTGCGCGCAGTGCGAGTCGTTCGATACGGGAAGACGGTTCGAGTGCGCCCAGATCATTCCGGTTCGCATTTCACCCAAAGATGCGGCCAACTCGTGCGAGTTGTTTTCGCCGCGTGTGACGGTGGAGCGCGATACCCATTCGCCGACCCAGCGCGACGCTCCCAACAGCGCCAAGAAGGCGTTCGACGACCTGTTTAAATGAGGCTCTAGGCTCCGGGCTTTAGGCTCTGGGCCATGCCAAAAGCCGAGAGTCCAAAGCCCGACGTCATGTACCTGAACCCCGCCGCCCGCGAAGCGATCGCGAAGAAATTCGCGACCCTCGCCTCACCTGTTCGCCTCATCTTCTTCGAACAATCGATCGGATGCGAGACGTGTGCGTCAACGAAGCAGCTTCTGGAACAGCTGTCCGAATTGTCTGACAAGGTCGCAATTGAAATTCTCAACCTCGCGCTCGACAGGGACAGGGCATCGGAGTACGGCATTGATCAGGTGCCTGCGGTCGTCGTCTCGGCGCCCGGACGCGCGCGCGTTCGCTTCTATGGAGCGCCGCGTGGCAACGAACTGATGTCGCTCGTCGAAGCCGTGCGGATGACAGCCGCGGGCGACAGCGGCCTCGGCGAGCGGAGTCGTGAGCGCCTGCGGACGCTTTCACGACCGGTCGATCTGAAGGTCTTCTTCACACCCACCTGCGTGGACTGTCCGCGTATGGTCAAACTGGCGTGTCAATTGGCAGTCGAAAGCCCGCTTGTGACGGCGACGGCGATCGATGCGACCGAGTTCCCAGAACTGGTCCGGCGCTACCGCGTGAACGGCGTGCCGAAGACGGTGATCGACGACCACGCGGAGGTCATGGGAGCCGTGCTCGAGACAGAGTTGGTGGCCGCAATCTGCTAGCATCCCTCCCTGCGCATGCAACGCTTCACCACGGTCGTCGCACTCCTGTTTACTGGCGCTGCTTCAGCCTATGCGCAGGCGCCGGTTTCGTACCGCGTGAGTATTCCGGAGCCCCAGCATCACTGGATGCGTGTTGAGGCTGTGTTTCCCGATCTTCCGGATGGCCCGGCGCGCGTACTGATGAGCCGCTCGTCTCCCGGCCGCTACGCGATTCACGAATTCGTGAAGAACGTCTACGACGTGCAGATCGACGATGGGGACGGCCGAACCCTCGCGGCGCAGCGCCCTGACGCGAGCGAATGGGAGGTGACGGGGCATGGTGGCGTCGTGCGTGTGCGCTACAAAGTGTTTGGCGACGCCACCGACGGGACCTATCTCGGTGTCGACACCTCTCACGCGCACATCAACATTCCCGCGGCGCTGATGTGGGCGCGCGGCCTCGAGACAAGGCCTGCGCGAATCACCTTCGAGCCGCCGCCTGGTCGCGACTGGAAGGTGGCCACGCAGCTGCATCCGACAGGTGATCCGAACACCTTCACGGCGCCGAATCTTGCGTACCTGATTGACAGCCCTGCAGAAATCAGCAACTTCGTGTGGCGGAACTTCACCCTCGGCGAGCCGTTCCGCATCGCCCTGCACCACGATGGCAGCGATCGAGACGCCGACCGATTCGCCGTTGACGTCGAGCGGATCGTCAAGGAAGAGCGCGCGGTGTTCGCCGACCTGCCGTCTTACGAAAACGGATATACGTTCATCGTGGACCTGCTCCCGTACGCCGCTTTTGATGGCATGGAGCATCGCAACAGCACGATCGTGACGGTTCCAGGCGCCCTTCGCGTGCCCGACCAGAGAATGGCCGCGCTCACCACGGTGGCTCACGAGTTTTTTCATTGCTGGAACGTGGAGCGAATTCGGCCGAAGGCGCTCGAGCCGTTCAGGCTCGACGCTCCCAACATGACCGGCGAGCTCTGGTTTGCAGAGGGCTTCACGAGCTACTTCGAGCCGCTCATCATGGCGCGCACGGGTTTGTTCGGCGCGATGGACTTTGCGTCGGCGGTTGGCGCGGCGCTCGACACCGTGATTAACAGCCCTGCCCGCCGCTATCGCAGCGCCGAAGATATGAGCCGCATGGCTCCGGTCGTCGACGGGGCAGACTGGAGCGATCGCACAAACTGGGACAACACTTACATTTCCTACTACACCTGGGGCGCTGCGATCGGTTTGGGCCTCGATCTCTCGCTTCGAGCGCGCAGCGATAACGCGGTGACCCTCGACGACTTCATGCGCGCCGTCTGGCGGCGTCACGGACAGCCGGGCGCGGCTGCCGAAGGCGTCGTCGCCGAGCCATATTCGATGCAGGATCTCAAGGATCGCCTCGCCGAAGTGTCCGGCGATCGAAAGTTCGCCGACGACTTCTTCGATCGTTATGTTCAGGGCCGTCAGGTGGCCGACTACGGACCGCTGCTGGCACGTGCCGGATTCATTCTGCGCAAGAGGAATCCGGGACGTGCATGGATCGGCGCCTTGTCGTTGCGTTCTGTGCGGGGCACAACGGTGATCGTCGAGCCAACTCTGGAGGGCACCCCTATCCACACTTCCGGAGCCGACAGAGACGACGAAGTTCTCTCGGTTGATGGCGAAGCGATCGGTTCGCCCGAACGGTTCGAAGAGATCGTGCGACGCCGCAAGCCCGGGGATACGCTTCGCGCCGTCGTCCGGCGCAGGGGCTTCTCGGAGCAGCTCACTATTGCCGTCGAGGAAGATCCAGGGCTCGAACTGCTGCCGGTCGACTACGGTACGTTGTCTGTCCAGCAACGGGCATTCCGCGACGCGTGGCTGAAATCCAAGGTCAATCCATGAGCGATCCGGTCGAAAGCTCGCGCAACTGGAGCGTGACGTACATTGCGGTTATCGCGACCGAGATCGTCTGCCTCCTGCTGCTCTGGTGGCTCGGACAGCGTTTCGGCATCTGAATGCATCTCCTCGACTGGGCCATCGTCGTCGTCTACGTCGGATGGCTCGTCTCGGACGGCGTCAAGCGCACGAAGCTCGAGCGCACGACCGAGTCGTATTTCCTGGCAAACCGGAGCATGCCGTGGTGGGCCGTCGGCCTGTCGGTAATGGCGACGCAGCTGAGCGCGATCACGCTGGTTGGGACGACCGGCCAGGGATTCAACGACGGGCTGCGCTTCGTGCAGTTCTACTACGGGCTTCCGCTGGCAATGATCATTCTGGCGATCACGCTGGTCCCATTCTTTTACCGCGCCAAGGTTTACACGGCGTACGAATATCTCGAGCGGCGCTTCGATCTGAAGACCCGGACCTTCACCAGTTTTCTGTTTCTCCTCTCGCGCGGGATGTCGGTAGGCGCCGTGGTCGCCGCGCCCGCTGTCGTCCTGTCGGTGATTCTGGGCTGGAACGTCACCGTGACGGCTCTCGCCATCTGCGCGCCGGCAGTCGTCTACACGATCCTCGGAGGCGTGCAGGCGGTCACCTGGACCGACGTAAAGACGATGGGCCTTACGGTCGTCGCCCTGATCATTGCGATGTTCTTCCTCGTATGGGGCCTGCCCGGCGAGGTCGGGATCGGGGACGCTCTAGCGATTGCCGGCCGCACCGGACGGCTCCGGGCGTTCGATTTTCATTTCTCGCTGACCGAGACGTACACCTTCTGGTCGGGAATGATCGGCGGCCTGTTCCTGATGTTGTCGTACTTCGGGTGCGATCAAAGCCAGGTGCAGCGTTACCTCACTGCCAAGTCGATCGATGACGCCAGGACATCGCTGCTGATGTCGGCCTATTGGAAGATTCCGCTGCAGGTGCTCGTTCTGATGGTGGGTATCTTCACGTTTCTGTTCTACCTGTTCCACCAGCCCCCCCTCTTGTTCAATCGCGTATACGACGAGAAGCTGCGATCGGGGCCGGCGGCGTCCCAGTACGAAGCGCTGCGACAAGAGTACGCGTCGGCGTTTCAGACGAGACGGCAGACGGCGATCGAGATTGCTGCCGCGCGCAAAGCTCATGACGTCGGAGGCGAGGCTCGAGCGACCGACGCCTTCCGCGCCCAGGATACGTTGCTGCGCGCGATCAGATCCCGTGCGGGCCGGCTGGCGGCCGATACCGCCGGCGATGCGGCCTACAACGACGTGAATTACATCTTTCCAACCTTTATCACCACAGCGCTGCCCATCGGCATCGTCGGGTTGTGGATCGCGGCGATCATTACGGCAGCGACCGACACCATCGCTGCCGAGCTGAACTCGCTCGCAACCGCTACCGTGATCGATTTCTACAAACGGCTGCTGCGGCCGGGCAGCCCGGATGAGCACTACCTCCGGGTGTCTAAGGTGGCGACGGCGTTCTGGGGCCTTTTCGCGTGTGTCGTCGCCGTCTATGCCAGTAATCTGGGGTCGTTGATTGAGGTGGTGAATCGCTTCGGGTCGTTTTTCTATGGGTCGATTCTCGGCGTATTCATGCTCGCGATCCTTACCCGGCGGGCCACCGGGAACGGCGCGTTTTTTGGCCTCATTACGGGGATGGCCGCCGTTGCCTCCGTCGCGTTCATGCGGCCCGACATCTCCTTCCTCTGGCACAACGTGATTGGCGCGGTCGTCGTGTTCGTCGTGGGGATGACGATCAGCCTTTTTGGGGGCAAGCAAGGTTCGGATGGATCGCGCTTCCGCGCTGGTCTATTGTCCCGTTCATGAGTACCGACATGCAGAAGCACCAGACAGCCACGACGTTCTCGCAGGTGCGGACGGCTTGCGACATCATTCGCGCACACCCCGAAGAGCGGCACACGCTGAACCGGCTCGCGCACCGCGTGGGCCTGAGCCCGTTCCATTTTCAGCGGACGTTCACCAGGCTCGTGGGGATTTCGCCCCGGGCATTCGCGGAAGCGTGCCGGCTCGGTCAGGTGAAATCGGCGCTGCGGAAAGGCGCTCGCGTGACACCGGCCCTATACGACGCTGGATACGGTTCGAGCAGCCGGTTGTACGAGCGCGTCGATTCCGCCATGGGGATGACGCCTGCCACGTACCGGCGCGGTGGAGAGGGCGCCAGCATCGATTTCACTGTGGCGAATTCCCCGCTCGGAGCGTTGTTGGTTGCGGCCACAGCGCGTGGCGTGTGTCGCGTGATGATCGGAGATGACGATCAGACTCTGGAGCGTGAGTTACGCCTGGAATACCCTCGAGCGGAGATCCGGCGCAACGATAGCCTCTTGAGCGCGCAGGTGAAGACGCTGCTGAACTATCTTCGTGGCCGCTCGCCCCATCCCGACCTTCCGCTCGACGTGCGAGCCACGGCGTTTCAATGGCGCGTGTGGCGGCAACTGAAGGCCATCCCCTATGGGGAGACCCGCACCTATCAGGAAGTGGCGAAAGCCATCGGCAAGCCAACGGCGACGCGTGCTGTGGCCCGAGCGTGCGCCACGAACCCGGTTGCGCTCGTCATCCCCTGTCATCGTGTGATTCGTACAGATGGTTCGATGGGCGGCTATCGCTGGGGCATCCCTCGGAAGGAGACCCTGCTAAGGGATGAGCGGGCCAGGAGGAAAGCATAGAATGAGGCCTTGCCCAAGACCCATTACGGCACTCGCTACTGGCTCGATCGGCACGCAGCCTCGCGCCGACCGTCGTATCCCCGGCACCGCGGCGTCCTGCAGACAGACGTTGCCATAGTCGGCGGCGGCGCGATCGGGTGCGTCATCGCCTACGTATTCGCGGCCGCCGGCATCAAGGTGGCCCTGTTCGAGGCCGAACGGCTGGCGCAGGGTCAAGCCTCGGGTGGCACCGGCATCGTCGTGCACGAGCCGGAACCGGAATTCCACAAACTGGTGGCGCAGCACGGCGTTCGCGACGCGAGGCACATCTATCAGACGGCCCGTCGCGGCTCTCTGGAATACGTCGCGGCCATCAAGCGGCTTCGCATCGACTGCGGGATGCAGATTCGGGACGGCGTGCACGTCGCCACCACTCCGGAAGGCATTCACGGGCTTGAAAAAGAGGCTGCGATGCGGCGCGAGGCGGGGATCGACGTGGCCGTTCTGAAGGGATCCGCGCTGGCCAGGAAGACCGGGATGGACGGCTTCGGTCTCGTCACCCACGGCAACGCTTCGCTCGATCCGTATCGTTCATCGCTGGGTTTTGCCAAAGCCGCGGCGGCCAGGGGTGCCGCCCTTTTCGAGCGCTCGCCTGTGACCCGCATTCGCCCGAAGCGCCGTCACGTCGAGATCAAGACTGCGGGAGGGATGGTGACGGCGTCCAGCGTCGTCCTGGCGACCGGGTACCCCACAGACGATTTCAAGCCGCTTCGCCGTCGTTTTGCGAAATTCGAGTCCTATGTCGTGCTCACGCCTGAACTTGGCGCCCCTGTTCGGCGAGAGATGACACCTCCCGAGCTCATCCTCCGCACGGCCGCCGCACCCGATCAGTGGCTGCACTGGACAGGCAATCGCGTGTTGTTTTCCGGGGCCGATCAATCGAGCGTGGCAGAACGCCTGAAGGCGCGCACCATCATCCAGCGGACGGGGCAATTGATGTACGAGTTGTCGGTGTTGCGGCCGGTCATTTCCGGCGCGATGCCGGAGTATGCGTGGGCTACTGAGTACTCCCGCACGATTGACGGCGTTCCGTATTTCGGTCCGCACCGAAACTATCCCCATCATCTTTTTGCCTTCGGCGCGGGACCAGGAGGGCTCGGTCTCTCGTTCGCCGCCGCGCGGATTCTGCTTCGCAGTTATCAGAACGCCACAGAGAAGGCCGACGTGCCGTTCTCGTTTGTGCGCATACGAGAATGAGCAGCGGGAGCAGCCAGGTCGATCTTCTCGCCTTCGGGCCGCACCCAGACGATCTGGAGATCGGGCTCGGGGGCTCGCTTGCCAGGCACGCCGCTCGAGGCCATCACGTCGGACTCTGCGACCTCACGCGGGGCGAAATGTCGAGCAATGGCACACCCGAGCAGCGCGTGAAGGAGGCTGAAGACGCGAGACAGGTGCTCGGTGCAGCCTGGCGCGAGAATCTTGCGCTCCCGGATCGCGGCATCGGGTCGAGCCCGGAACACATGCGGAAGGTGGTGGAGCTCGTGCGCCGGTGCCGTCCCCGCGCCGTCGCGCTGCCGTATTGGGAGGATCGGCATCCCGATCATGTGGCGTCGGCCGTGCTTCTTCGCGAAGCCGTATTCAACGCCAAGCTGCGCCGGTACGAGGCCGATGGCGATCCGTGGCAGCCGGAGTGGACGTGTTTCTATTTCATCAACGATAGCGTGCGGCCGTCGTTCGTGATTGACGTGACGGACTACTACGACGCGAAACGGCGGGCGCTCGCCTGCTACGCCAGCCAGTTTACCCGTGCAACCGAAGGCGCTGACACGCGTCTAAATGCACCGGGCTTCCGTCAGCTCATCGAGAGCCGCGACGCGCAGTTCGGTGCCCAGGTGGGCGTCGCGTTTGCGGAGGGCATCGTCGTGAACGAGCCCGTGGTTCGGAATGGACTGCTCAAGAATGAATAGACTTCACACTCCGGACTTCGGACTCCAGGCTCGCCTTGCAGGCCCAAAGCCCAAAGCCCGAAGCCCGAAGCCAACGGGGATCCAGTGAACATCGGCGTGGTCTGTTACGCGTCGGTCGGCGGCAGCGGCATTGTGGCCACCGAGCTCGCCAAGTCGCTCGCCCGGCGGAATCATCAGGTGCATCTGATCAGCACCGAGCCGCCGTTCCGGCTGGGCGACTACGAAGCGGGGCTTGCGTTCCATCGCGTCCACACGCCCACCTACCCGCTGTTCCGCGAGCCGCAGTACATGCTCTCGCTGGCGAACAAGATCGTCCAGCTGTCGCGCGAATTTTCTCTGGACATCGTTCACGCGCACTACGCGATTCCCCATGCGACGGCAGCCTACCTCGCCAAGCAGATCCTGTCCGAAGCGCCCGACGTGAAGGTGCCGAAAATTATTACGACGCTGCACGGCACGGACATCACGCTGCTCGGCGGCGATCCGTCGTACTCCGAGGCCGTGGCATTTTCGATCGAGCATTCCGACGGCGTGACCGCTGTGTCGGAAAGCCTGAAGGCCGAAACCTACGCGTCCCTGCCGCTGAGGCGCGACATCCGGGTCATCCCGAATTTCCTCGATTGCGGCGTCTACAAGCGTCGCGAGATTCCCGACCTGCGAGCGCGGCTCTGTCCGCCGGAAAAATACGACAGGCTGATTATTCATTTGTCGAATTTCCGGCCGGTCAAGCGCGTGGAGGCCGCTATCGACATCTTTCGCCGCATCCGGCAGAAGGTACGCGCCAAGTTTCTGCTCGTCGGTGAAGGCCCGGAACTGAGCAGAGCAATGCGGATAGCACACGAGCTGAATCTCGGATGCGATGTCGAGGCGCTCGGCGAGCAGGAACATGTCATTCCGCTCCTCTCCGTTTCCGATCTGTTTCTGCTTCCATCGGCGACCGAGAGCTTCGGCCTGGCCGGGCTCGAAGCGATGGCGTGCGGGGTGCCGGTCGTCGCGTCGCGCGCCGGCGGTTTGCCGGAAGTCATAGACGAGGGCGTGACGGGCTTCCTCCATCCACCCGACGATCTGCAGGGCATGGCCGACAGCGGCATCACCTTGCTGACGGACCCGGCGCTCCACGCGAGATTCTCGAAGGCGTCGCGCGATCGCGCAGAAGAGTTGTTCTGCGCCGCGCGCGTCGTGCCGCAGTATGAAGGGTATTATCGGGAAGTTATCGGCAGAGAATAGAAGGCGGTTATGACTTCGACGCGTGCCTCGTGGCTGGCTGCAGCTCTCGCCCTGCTCGTCATCGCCCTGCCGGCGGCGCAGATGCGCGTACGCCCCCTCGATCTCGAAGATGGTTCGGTCGCCCTCGGTCTCGCTCTTCGACACCTCGGCAATACAGGTGTGTTCATGCAGGCGACGGCGCATCCCGACGACGAGAACAACGCGCTTCACGTCTTTCTAAACCGCGGACAGGGAATTCGAACCGTGCTCGCCACCGCAACTCGGGGTGACGGCGGCCAAAACGAGATCGGCCCGGAGATATTCGACGGGCTGGCCGTCCTTCGCACCGAAGAGCTCGGTGCGATGCACCGGTTCGATGCGAGCGAGCAGTACTTCACGCGAGCCGTGGATTTTGGCTACTCGTTCAGCATCGAAGAGACTCTCGAGAAGTGGGGACGAGACGAGATCATCGCCGACTACGTCCGTCTCATTCGGATGACGCGGCCGGATGTCGTCCACGGCATGAATCCGACAGGCACCGCCGGCGGTCTTCACCATCAGACCTCAGGGCTGCTGAGCCGGGAGGCATTCAAGGCAGCCGCCGATCCGGCAAGGTATCCAGAGCAGATTCGCGAAGGGCTTCGGCCATGGCAGGCCGGCAAGTTTTACTACCCGGCGGGTGGGCCTGGCGCGGGTGGCGGACGCGGGCAGCCAGCGCCGGTTCCCGGCGCTCCACTGCCGCTTGGCGCGCTGAGAATGGCAGCGGTCGACATCTCGGGTTTCGATCCGCTCCTGGGACGCACGTCGCCAGAAGTTGGATCCGAAGAGCGCAGCATGCACAAGAGTCAGGCGATGGCTCAGCTGCTGTCCCTGCCATCGGCGCCCGCGGTTCAGCGCTTTCTGTTGATGGACACGACGCTGTCCCCAGCCACCACCGATGAAACGTCGCTTTTCGACGGCATCGACACGACGATTCCCGGACTCGCCAGGTTTGCCGACGCCCCCCCTCAGTCTCTACTCGACGGACTCCGTGCGATTGCCGGTCGCGTCGTGGAGGCTCAGAAACAGTTCGATGGGAGTGGTCCGTCCGCAGCGGCTCCGGTCCTGGCGGCTGGACTGAACGCCGTCCGCGCGCTGCGGGCGCAGTTGGGTGCCATGGCGTTGAATGATGACGCGCGCTACAACATCGACCAGAGGCTGCAAACCAAAGAGGAGGAATTTGCCGACGCTCAGGTCCTCGCGCACGGACTTCGCCTCGAGGTGCTCGCGGATGATGGCATCGTCGTGCCTGGTGGGCCGGTGCGGGTCTCGGTGATGATTGGCAATCGTGCGCGCCGGAGCGGTGCCACCATCAAGGCAGTCACGCTGAAAGGATTTGACGGCGCGGCAGGTTGCCCGGCCGGCACGTTAGAGGGCGGGAACGTGTATCGCTGTGAGTCTCAGGTCAACGTACCCGTCGACGCGAGGCCGACAAAGCCCTACTGGAAACGCCTGCCAAATGCCGCGCGCTACGAGTTCGAGCCCGATGCGCCATTCGGGTTGCCGTTCCGCCCGACGCCATTCCGCGCGAACGTGGTGATGGTGCTGAGCGGCGCCGAGGTCACGCTCGACTTGCCTGTTGAGTATCGTTACGAAGGCAAGGCACTCGAGGGCGAGAAACGCATGGAGTTGACCGTCGTGCCGGCGCTGGCCCTCCGTGTGTCGCCCGACATTGCGATTGTTCCCGCCGGACGAGGTGCGACCGCGGCCGTCGATCGCGATATCCGCGTCACGGTGACGAACGGCGCGAAAGGCGCGGCGGCAGGGCAGGTGAAGCTCGAGGTGCCGGTCGGCTGGCGTGTGACCCCCGCGGCTGCCACCGTGAACTTCACGCGCGAGGACGAAGCGCAGACCGTTCGATTCACCGTACGCCCGGACGCGAAGGCAGCTATTGGCCAGTACGCGATCGGGGCGACGGCATCGATCGGTTCGCAGAAGTTCGATCGCGGATATCAGACGATCGAGTACCCGCACATCCATCGCCGTCAGCTCGAACTGCCTGCCGTCGTCAATCTCAAGGTGATGGACGTCCGGCTCGCACCCGGGCTGAACGTCGGCTACGTCATGGGCACTGGAGACGACGTCCCGTCGGCGCTTCGCGGGCTCGGCGCCACGGTGCGGATTCTCGATGCGGACGATCTGGCATTCGGCGATCTGCATCGCTACGATGCCGTCGTCATCGGCATCCGTGCGTACGACAGCCGGGACGATCTCCGTGCCAGCAACAAGCGAATCCTCGAGTACGCGCAGAGCGGCGGCACGGTGATCGTGCAGTACAACCGCGATGCCGATTGGGCACAGTATGCGCCCTACACGGCGCGAGGCAGCTCGACGCGGGTGACCGACGAGGACGGAGAGATTCAGGTTCTGGCGACCGACGATCCGGTCTTTCACTATCCAAACGAGATCGCCGCCGCCGCATGGCGGGGTTGGGTGCAAGAGCGCGGGACGTACTTCCTGGACGCGCAGAGCTCCGAATACACCGAGCTGATTCAGGTGAACGAGCCGTTTGACAACAACAAAGGCTGGAAGAAGGGCGCGCTCGTCGAAGCCAGGGTTGGCAAGGGCAGGTGGATTTACGTCGGCCTTGGCCTCTGGCGTCAGCTCGCTGCGGGTACTGACGGTTCGTATCAGTTGTTCGCCAACCTCATCAGCCGGGGCAAGCTGCCAGGCGCTCCGCCTCGTCCGGCCGCCGCTCCGTAGTTTCGCGTCCCGTACAGCGATACCGTTTTTGTAATCCGCTGGTATTCAAACTGTTTGTGGCATACTGAATTTTCATGGCGTTTCCAGACCTCGAAATGATGCACGTCCTTCGACGTGCCGCCTTCGGCGCCCGACCCGAAGAGCTTGCTGACTTCAGCAAGCGCGGTCTCGCAGAAACGATCGACGAGTTCATCAATTTCACGCGTGTTGCCGACGATGTCGACGACAAGATCGGCACCCCCGGGTACGTAGGCACGACATCGAACGGCGCCTTCTCGCCATCGACCGTCATCAACGATGCGCGTCAGCGGTGGCTGTTCCGCATGGTGCACAGCCGGCGGCCGTTGCAAGAGAAGATGGCGCTCTTCTGGCACAACCATTTCGCCACTGCCTATAGCAAAGTGTCCGGCAACACCAACGCCCTCGACGGCACGCGCATGATGGCGGCAAAGCGCTCGGAGCACCCTGGAAAGCTGCAAGGTCAGTTGGAGCTGTTCAGGGAGTACGCGTTGGGCAATTTTCGCGACATGCTCGTGGAGGTCGCCAAGGATCCGGCGATGCTCGTCTGGCTCGACGGCCGCACGAACACGCGGCGGCAGCCGCAGGAAAATTTCGGGCGCGAGATCATGGAGCTGTTCACGATGGGCGTCGGGTTCTATACCGAGCCCGACGTGTACGCCGCGGCGCGTGTCTTTACCGGCTGGAATCTGCAACGCGTCGGTTCGGGAGACGATACGAACGGTTACTACCAGTTCCAGTACATCGCCAACAATCACGAGACCACGGCGAAGGACTTCAGCTTCTCGATCTATGCCGATGGCAGCAAGACGATTCCTGCGCGCTCGGCGGCGAATGGCATGCAGGATGGGCTCGACCTGATCGAAGCGCTCGCGCGTCATCCCGAGACCGGCCGGCGGCTGGCGCGGAAGCTGTGGAATTTCTTCGTCAGCGAAACGAACCAGCCAGACGAGTTTCTGATCAGACGTCTAGCCAGCACCTACCAGACGAGCGGCTTCAGCATGGCGGCGGTCATGCAGATGCTGCTGACGTCGAGGGACTTTCTTTCGCCGGCGAATCACTTCACGAAGTACTCGTGGCCGGCGGAGTTCGTGGTTAAGTCGCTGAAAGAGGTCGGCCATGCGGGCTTCTCGGTCAACACGGCGTTGACGCCGCTCGCGAACATGGGACAGCAGCTCTTCGAGCCGCCGGATGTGGCCGGTTGGGATCTTGGCCGTAACTGGTTTTCGACCGGCGCGATGCTGGCGCGGATGAATTTCGCGGCAACGCTCACGGCAAACCAGCGGTTCAATATTTCCGAAGGCGCCCGCGGCAAGGGTCCGACGCCGGAGGCGCTCCTGACGATGTACCTCGAACAGCTGAGCCCGGCGACCTACGATCGGGCAGCCTACAACGATCTGCTCGACTACCTCCGCACTGGCGGAACATGGACGGGAAACGATGCGCAGATCGGCATCAAGGCGCCCGGCCTGCTGCACCTGATTGTCGGCTCCTCGGAGTACCAATTCGTATGAGCTTCACAAGACGCGACTTTGTGCGCGGCGGCGTCTCCGCATTCACACTGGGGTTCGCCGCGCCGCAGTTTCTCTGCGACATCGCGCAGGCACAGGGTGCGGGCTCCAGAAATCTCGTCGTTATCTACCTGTCCGGCGGCAACGATTCGCTGAGCATGCTGATTCCGTACGCCGATCCGTCGTATGTGTCGCGGCGCCCGACGCTGAACATCCCGGCAGGGCAGGTGCTGCAAATCGGCAGCGATTCGGCGGGCAACCGGCTCGGCCTTCATCCGCGGCTGACCGGTTTGCGGGCGATGTTCAACCAGGGCCGGCTGGCGCTGATTCAGCGGACAGGTTACGAAAACTCCAGTCGCTCGCATTTCACTGGCACCGATATCTGGTCAACGGCGAGTCCGGCGAATTCCCAAGGGGCAGGCTGGCTGGGCAGGTACCTCGACACGATTCCCGCGCCGGTCGATCCGTTGGCCGCGTGGAATACCACCGGGCAGACGCCGCACGCATTGCTGGCGAACACGGTCAGCGTACCTGCCATTCCGAATCCGGCCACCTACGCATTTGGCAGCCCGAACACCGGAAGCAATGCGGTCGACGAGCGAACGTTCGCGACGCGTATTTCCTCGCACGAGCCCGTCAATAGACCGCACCTCGCGTTCGTGAACTCGACCGCGCAAGCCGCGTTTGCCACGCTCGATCGCGTGGCGTCGGTTGCGGCGTACGCGCCGAGCGTCGCGTATCCGAACAACGGATTCGCGCAGGCCTTGCGCGCTGTCGCGGGTGTGCTCGCGCGCGGCATAGGGACACGGGTATTCTGGGTGCAAACGGGCGGCTACGACACGCACTCGGCACAAAACACTCTGAACGGCAGCTACGCGGCGTTGATGACGACACTCAACGACGGGTTGCTGGCGTTCTACACCGACCTGTCGAATCAGGGTCTCCTGAGCCAGACGCTGGTGCTGCAATTCTCCGAATTCGGGCGGCGCATTCAGGAGAACGGCAGCCAGGGAACCGATCACGGCGCGGCGAGCGTCATGATGGCGATCGGCGGGCAGGTGCGCGGCGGTATCTACGGCACCGCACCGAATCTGAATCCGGCCGACTCCAGCAACCCTACGCTGGAGAACGGCGGCAACGACGTCAGGTATCAGACCGATTTTCGCTCTGTCTATTCGCGCGTCATCGACAACTGGCTGGGGGGCAATTCGGCAAGCATCCTTGGCGGCGATTTCCGATCTGGCGCACCGAACATTCTTTAGCTCCAGATATACTTGTGCGTTGCATGGTGCACGCACGCGCCCTTCTCATTCCCTCTCTTCTCCTCGTTGCCACGCCAGCCGCCGCGCAGCAGCGGGCCGCTGAGCTCGGACCTCTGCTGGTTCAGCAGCCGACAGTGCGGGCCGCGCTCGACGCGGCGCGCGCGTCCGAGTTGCAGATCGTGGAGGATCAGGTGCGCATCTGCGAGGTGGAGGCGCCGCCGTTTCAGGAAGCGAAGCGCGCGCAGATGTACGCGCAGTTGATGCGCGACGCCGGACTCAAGAACGTGCGGCTCGACGCAGAAGGCAACGTCATTGGCGAGCGCCCGGGGACCGACGCGCGGCCCAATCTCGTGATGAGCGCCCACCTGGACACCGTGTTTCCCCCAGGGACCGGCGTGAAGGTGAAGCGGGAAGGGCGCATGCTCCGCGGACCCGGTATCGGCGACGACTGCCGGGGGCTGGCAGACTTGCTGGGCGTGGCCCGCGCGCTGAACAAAGGCAACGTGACGACGCCCGGGACGATTACCTTCGTCGCCACCGTCGGTGAGGAAGGACTTGGCGACCTTCGCGGCGTTCGGCGGCTGTTTGCAGAGACCTTGAAGGGGAAGATCGATCGATTTGTCTCCATCGACGGCGATGGCCTGGGCATAACCTACATTGCGACCGGCAGTACGCGCTATCGTGTCACCTTCAAAGGGCCCGGCGGACACAGTTTCGGATCGTTCGGCACGGTGAGTGCTGTTCACGCGCTCGGGCGCGCAATCACCGCAATCGCTGATTTCGATGTGCCAACAGCGCCGCGGACGACGTTCAACGTCGGGCGCGTCGGGGGCGGCACGTCCATCAACGCGATTGCGAGTGAAGCGTGGATGGAGGTCGATCTGCGGTCGTCCGACGCACAGGTCCTGCGTAGTCTCGAGACGCGATTCAAGCAGGCGGTCCAGGACGCAGCCACCGCCGAGAACACACGCTGGCGAAGTCAGGCGCTCACGGTCACGATCGACGTTGTCGGTCAGCGTCCAACGGGCCGGACGTCGGCGACGTCGGCGATCGTTCTGGCGGCCGTGTCGGCAACGAGAGCTCTCGACCTCCCGGTGTCGTACTCGGAGGGCTCGACCGACTCCAATCTGCCGATCAGCCTTGGCATTCCAGCGGTGACGATCGACACGGGCGGCCGCGGATCGGGTGTTCATACTGAGCACGAGGCATTCGACACGACGGACGCATGGAAAGGCACTCAGCGTGCGCTCCTGGTCGCAGTCGTGCTTGCTCAGCCTTGAAGGATTGTTCGCATGCCCCCAATCAAACGCACGAAGTTCAAACTGAACACCGACGAGCTCCTGCAGATGTTCTACTGGCTGAAGTTGATCCGCTCGTTCGACGAGCGCTTGAGCCTGCTGGTGCGGCAGGGCAAGGTCCGAAGCGGCGTCTACACCGGCATCGGGCAGGAAGCGATCATCGTCGGCACGTGCTTCGGGCTGAGGAAGGAAGACTACATCTGCCCGTTGCATCGCGATCTCGGCGCGCTGCTGATGAAGGGCGTCGAGCCCCGCGTGATGATGGCCCAGATGTTTGGCAAGGCCACCGGGTTGTCGAAGGGGCGCGATTCGGCGCTGCATAGCGGCGTGCCCGAGCTTGGCATCTTCGGCAATACGAGCATGCTCGGTGCGAATCTGCCCGTGGCGGCCGGCATCGCCCTCACCTTCAAAATGGAACAAAAGGACAACGTCGTCCTGGCGTACTTCGGCGAAGGCGCGAGCAACACCGGCGATTTTCACGAGGCGATGAACTTCGCGGGGGTCCAGAAGCTGCCGGTCGTGTTCATCTGCGAGAATAATCTGTACGCGTACTCGGTGCCGATCGAAAAAGCGATGGCCATCGAGGATGTCGCCGTGCGCGCGGAAGGCTACGGGTTCGACGGCGTTGCCATCAACGGCAACGATGTCCTTGCCGTGTATCAGGCCATGAAGGGCGCCCGGCGCCGCGCGCGAGCGGGGGATGGCCCGACGTTGATCGAATGCAAGACGTACCGCTGGCACGGTCACTCGGAACACGACAAGGCCTTCTACCGCACGCCGGAAGAATTGGCGATGTGGAAAAGCCGGGATCCGCTCGTCACGTTTACCGCGTACCTCACGCACATGAGCGTGCTCACGCCGGAGAACGAGCAGGAGATCGACGCACGGATCAGGAACGTGCTGGACGACGCCGTCAGATTTGCCGAAGATAGCCCGGATCCAGCCCCAGAGGACGCCGTCACCGACCTCTACGCATAACATGGCCAAGGAAATCACGTACCTGGAAGCAATTCGCGAAGCGCTCGTCGAAGAAATGCGGCGCGATCCGAAAGTGTTCGTCCTCGGCGAGGACGTCGGCCCATACGGCGGCGCGTTTGGCGTGACACAGGGCATTGTGGACGAGTTTGGTGAGGCGCGCTGCCTGGATACGCCGATTTCCGAATCCGCCATCGTCGGTATCAGCATCGGCGCGTCGCAGCGCGGGTATCGGCCGGTAGCCGAGATGCAGTTCGCGGATTTCATCAGCTGCGGCTTTGACCAGATCGTGAACCAGGCCGCGACGCTCCGGTATCGATGCGGCGGGCGCGTGACGGTGCCGATCGTCATTCGTGCGCCGGGCGGCGGCAACGTGGGCGGCGGCTTGTATCACTCGCAGAATCCGGAAGGATGGTTCATCCACCGTCCAGGCTTGAAGGTCGTCGCCCCCTCGACACCGTACGACGCGAAGGGCCTGCTGAAGGCCGCTATTCGCGACGACAACCCCGTCGTGTACTTCGAGCACAAGTATCTCTACAGGCGCGCCAAGGGGCCGGTGCCCGAGGGCGATGACATCGTTCCCATCGGTGTCGCCGCGGTTCGCCGGTCGGGTTCCGACGCGACGCTCGTAACTTATGGTGCGATGGTGCAGCCATCTCTCGAGGCGGCCGATCGCCTTGCGAAGGAAGGGGTGGAGGTCGAAGTCATCGATCTGCGCACGTTGCTGCCGTACGACAAAGACGCGCTATTTACCTCGATCGAGAAGACGAGCCGCCTGCTGATCGTTCACGAGGACGTGAAGACGCTCGGTATTGGGTCGGAGCTGGCCGCAATTGTCGTGGAAGAGCGGTTCGACGTTCTGGATGCCCCGGTGATGCGCGTGACGTACCCGGATACGCACTGTCCGTTTTCACAAGTTCTCGAGCAGTACAATCTTCCCGACGCGGATAAGATCACCGAAGGCCTCCGCCGACTGGCGGCATACTAGGAACTGGAGTTTCGATGATCCGAAGAGTGCTTCGCGGCGCTGTCGCGCTGGCGATCCTGTCCCTGACGATTATGCCCATCCGGATAAGCGCGCAGAATGATGAGGCCGAGCGCGTCAGGGGATCGATCACCGTCTTCGACGAAATCATGGGCGCTCGTGACAAAGCCATTCCCGCCTCCATTCTTGAAAAGGCCGAAGCCATTGCGATATTCCCTGGAACGATCAAGGGAGGGTTCATTGTTGGCGGCCAGCACGGCCGTGGAGTTCTCGGCGCGCGCGTCGAGGGAAGCCGCGCCTGGTCGGCGCCAGGATTCATGACGGTGACCGGCGGCAGTTTTGGGGCGCAGATCGGCGCCCAGGCCGTTGACCTCGTGCTGGTGATCATGAATCGCCGTGGGCTCGAGAGGATGATGAGCAACGAGTTCAAAGTCGGCGTCGACGCCGGTGTCGCGGCCGGGCCGGTCGGGCGAGACGCGTCGGCGGCCACCGATATTCAGATGCGCGCCGAAATTCTCAGCTATTCGCGATCGCGAGGCCTGTTCGCGGGCATCAACCTCAACGGCTCGTCGATCCGCTCGGATGACGATGCCAACCGGCGTTTCTATGGCAAGGCTCTCAGAACGGCTGACATCGTGTTCAGGCCGACGTTGAATGCCCCATCGGCGGCCGCTGACTGGCAGGCGACGTTGGAGAAGTACGCGAAGTAGGCTATTTCGCGCCCAAGAGCTCCCTGAACGCGTCTTCAACCTTCGAAAACCTGAACGAAAAACCAGAATCGAGTGCGCGAGCCGGCAGCGCGCGCTGGCCGCTGAGCAGCAGCGCGTCGGCCATTTCGCCCAAGAGGAGCCTGAGGGCGAAGGGGGGCGCAGGCATGAGGCTCGGTCGCTTCAATGCGTGTCCAAGCGCGGTTGAAAATTCCTTATTGGTGACGGGCGTTGGGGCGGTCGCATTTATCGCACCCCTGGCGTCCGCGTTGCCCATGGACCATGACACCAGCCGGACCCAGTCCTCTTTGTGAATCCACGGCATGTATTGACGCCCGGAGCCGATTGGCCCGCCGGTAAAAAAATAGAACGGCGGCAGCATCTTCGGCAGCGCGCCACCCCGGCGATCGAGGACGAGGCCCGTGCGGACGAGCACGACCCGCGTGAAATTCGCCGCGGCGTTGGCTGCGCCCTCCCAGTCCCTGCAAACGCCAGACAGAAAGTCGTTTCCCGGCGCTGAGGCCTCCGTCAGGATCTCATCCCCTCTGTCGCCGTAGTAACCGACCGCTGAACCGCTGATGAGCACGCCCGGCGCTTTCGCTGCTTCACGAATCGCCTGGACCAGGCTGTGTGTGGCCAGCAGCCGGCTTTGATGAATCCGGCCCTTTTGAGTTTCCGACCAGCGTTTGCCGGCAATCGACTCACCCGACAGGTTCACGATGGCGTCGGCGCCGTCGATGACTTTGGCCCACGCGCCGGTCTGCCCATCTGCTGACCATCGTTGGACGGTCGTGCGGTCGGGGAGCGCCAGTGGCGGGGCGGCCTGCCTGGTGAGGATGACGAGGTCATGTCCGTCAGCGGCGAGGCGCGCGCTAAGGGCCGATCCGAGGAACCCGCGGCCTCCGGCGATGACGATACGCATGGGCGAAGAATAGGTCAGGTTGACATGATCTGGCCCTTAGTGTTAACTAACCAGTTGGTTAGTCATGCCGGCCCGCCCAGCTGCTCACGCCATGGGAACCCGCAGCCGCATTCTCGCGACCGCATCGGAGGAGTTCGCCGCCAGCGGCTTCGAGGGCACCACCGTCGATCGCATCGCCCGGCGAGCGAAGGTGAACAAGGCGATGATCTACTACCACTTTCCCAGCAAACGGGCCCTCTACACGACGATCGTCCGCGATCGCTTCACCGCCATCACCGAAAAGCTGCAGGCCATCGCGGCCCAGCCACTGCCCCCCGATCGGAAGCTGGATCGCCTGATCGAAACACTCGTCCGCTCGATCGACGAAGCCATGCATTTCCTCCCTATCTTCCTGCGCGAGATCGCCGACGGCGGAGTGCATCTGGGCGCCGAAGAGCTCGCGTTGATCACTGGAGTCTTCGCGACCGTGAGCGGCGTCATCGCCGAAGGGACACGCTCCGGTGTATTCCGATCCATCCACCCAGCACTGGCGCACTTCACCATCGTCGCGCCGCTCCTGATGTTTCGCGCAACTGCGCCTGTGCGCGCGCGGATTAAGACTGTTCGGCGCCTGGAAATTCCCGACGCCGATTCGGCGACGGTCGTTGCGCATTTGCAGATGGTCGCCAGACGAGTGCTCATGCCCACTGAGCCGGGTCGGGAAGGGTAAGGGGAGAGGGGAGAGATATGTCGAAGGTTCACCTTGCGTGCTGTGTGATCGCCGTCCTCATCGCAGGCGGCTGCGAGAGGAAGAATGCCGACGCCAGCACCGCGCGCGCGTCCGGTCAGGTGGAAGCCACCGAGGTCCAGATCGCGCCGGAGGTCGGCGGGCGCATCCTGGAGATTCCGGTCAACGAAGGCGACCATGTGCGACAGGGCGATCTTGTCGCGCGGCTCGACACGCGTGATATCGACCTGGCACTGCGGCGCGTGCAGGCGGAAAGAAAACAGGCTGACGCTCAGTTGCGGCTCCTGGAGGCCGGCTCCCGGCCCGAGGACGTCAGGCAGGCCGAAGCGCAAGCCGCGGCAGCCGCTGCGGATGTATCCGCCGCCGAGGTCGATCTTGTCGCCGCCGAGGCCGATCTTCAGCGATTCGAGCGATTGCTGCAGAGCAACTCCGGATCGCAGAAGCAGCGGGATGACGCCGCCGCGCGGCGCGACGTTGCGAGAGATCGCGTGGCGTCTGCGCGCGCACGCGACCGTGCTGCGAGGGAAGGGGTTGCGCGACTGCTCAAAGGCGCGCGCCCTCAGGAGGTCGACGCGGCGCGCGCAAGGATCGAGGCGGTCGATGCGCAGATCGCCACGCTCGAGAAACAAAAGGAAGACGCCACGGTAAGAACACCCATCAGCGGAGTGATCAGCGAGCGGTTGCTCGAACCAGGCGAGATGGCGGCGCCGCGGGCGCCGATGGCCGTGGTGACCGATCTCGATCACGCATGGGCCGAAGTGTTTGTCGATGAACCGCAGGTGCCGCGCATGAGGCTGGGTCAGGCAGCCACCCTCATTACCGACGCCGGCGACCGGCTTCCGGGAAAAATCAGTTTCATTGCCTCCAAAGCCGAATTCACACCTCGCAATGTCCAGACAGCCGAGGATCGATCGAAGCTGGTCTACCGAGTGAAGATTTCAGCCGACAACACCAAAGGCATTCTGAAGCAGGGCATGCCGGTCGAAGCGGAGATTCCACTCCAATGACGATCGACGATACCGCGCTCGTTTTGCAGGGCGTCACAAAGAAATACGGCGACGTTGTCGCGTTGCGCGACCTGTCCCTGTCGGTTGGCCGGGGTGAAATGTTCGGCCTGATCGGACCAGACGGTGCCGGTAAGACGACGGCGATTCGGATGATCTGCGGTTTGATCAAGGCCGACAGCGGCAGTGTGCGGGTGGTAGGACATGACCCGGTCAGCGATCACCTGCGCGTCACGCAGTCCATCGGGTACCTCTCACAACGGTTCAGTCTGTACGGCGATCTCACCATCGACGAGAACATCGCGTTCTTTGCGGAGATTCACGGTCTCAGGATGGGCGATCCGGTCATCCGGGACCGGCGTCAGCGCCTGCTCGATCTCACGCAGCTCACACCGTTCCGAGGGCGGCTCGCCGATCAGCTCTCCGGCGGGATGAAGCAGAAGCTGGCGCTCGCGTGCACGCTGGTGCACGAGCCCGAACTCATCCTTCTGGATGAACCGACCACTGGGGTCGATCCTGTGTCGCGGCGAGAGTTCTGGAAGCTGCTCTCTGAGTTCCTCGCTCAGGGCATCACGATTCTCATGGCGACGCCGTACCTGGATGAAGCTGAGCGATGCACGCGTGTCGCCATGCTGCATGAAGGCCGGCTGCTCGCGCTGGATCACCCTGCCGGTCTCCGCGCCAGCCTGCCGGGGGCGGTCATGGAAGTGATCTCCCCCGACCGCGACCGCACGACGAGCCTCATCGAGCGCCTGCCTGGCGTAGTGGACGTGCAGCTCTTCGGTGAACGCGCGCATGTGCGGTTGACGCCGGAATCGCCGCTCAGCGATCCCGATCGGTTTGTCACCCTGTTGCGCCAGGAAGGTATTGAACCGGAAAGCATCAGGCGCGTGCCGACGTCGCTCGAAGACGTGTTCATTGCACAGGTCACGCGACACGCGTAGAGGACTTTATGAAACGAACCGCAATTGTTCTCCTTCTCTTAACGTCGGGAATAGCCGCCAGCCCCCGCCGAGCTGGCGCACAGGTCCCAGCGGTTCGGCTGACGTTGCCCGAGGCAGTCGCGCGTGGGCTCGAAACGAGCTACCGGCTGGCCGAACTCGGCGCCCGAGAGGACGCTGCAAGAGCCGTGGAGGAGCAGCGAAAGGCGAACGAACGCCCGCAGGTCGCGTTGTCCGCCGGCTACACGAGAACCAACCACGTCCAGGCGTTCGGCGTGCCTGCCATCGCGGGGGGCGTGCGAGTCCTCTATCCCGACATCCCGGATAACTACCGCTCGCGCGTCGACTTTCAATGGCCTATCTACACCGCGGGGCGCACCTCAGCGCTTGTGAACGCGGCAGCCGCCGAAGCGAGCGCGACGACGCAGGACCGTCAGGCGGCGAGGGATGATCTGAAGCTGGAGATTACGCGCGCGTACTGGGCGGTGATTACCGCAAGAGCCGCGGTGGACGTGGTGCGTCAGGCGCTGAACCGCATCGCCTCGCACTTGACCGACGTCAGGAATCTGCTGAACGTCGGGCTCGTCCCGCCGAGCGACGTGCTGACGGTCGAAGCGCAACAGGCGCACGAGCAGATACTTGCGATCGACGCAGAGAATATGGTCGACACCGTCTCGTACGAGTTTCGGCGGCTGGTTGGCCTGCCCCTCGACACTCCCTTCGAGCTCGCTGACGTCATGCAACTACCTGCTGGGCCGCCGAAGGACGTTGCGGCGCTCGTCGACACCGCGCGAAGCAATCGCGCCGAACGACACGCCCTCCAGTTCCGCATCGGCGGTGCGGGCGAACGCGTCACGGCAGCCGCCGCTGGCCGGAAACCAGTCGTCAACTCGGCAGGTGGTTACGATCTTGCGCGTCCCAACCCCTACATCTTTCCTCGCCAGGCTGCGTGGAAGTCGTCGTGGGATCTCGGCGTCAACGTCCGATGGCCGGTGTTCGATGGAGGCCGTGTTCGCGCGGAGGTCGCCGAAGCCGATGCGAACCGGCGCGCGATCGAAGCACGGCTGAAGGATTTTGATGCGACGGTCGACGTCGAGGTGCGTCAGCGGGTTGCCGATCTCGCTTCTGCAGAAGCGGCTGTGGCCGCGGCCGATGTCGGCGTTCGGAGCGCGACCGAAGCGAGGCGCGTCCTTGCGGAGCGATTTTCAGTTGGCGTGGCCACCAACACCGACGTGCTCGACGCACAGGTCGCCCTGTTGCAGGCAGAACTCGATCGCACGCGCGCGCTTGCCGGCGCGCAACTCGCCGCTGCGAGGCTCGAACGCGCGTTGGGTAGATAAATGTCGAACGCCATCAGCGTCCGCGATCTCACCAGGCGATTCGGGGGCTTTGTCGCCGTCGATCGCGTCACGTTCGACGTTGAACGAGGGGAGATCTTCGGTTTTCTCGGCGCCAACGGCGCCGGCAAGTCGACGACCATCCGCATGCTCTGCGGGTTGTTGAAGCCGACCTCCGGTGCCGCGCTGGTGGACGGCGTCGATGTGAGCCGCAACCCCGAACAGGTGAAGCAGCGGATCGGCTACATGTCGCAGCGATTCTCGCTGTACGAGCTCCTGACGGTCGATCAGAACATTCAATTCTTCGGCGCGATGTATGGGCTGAACGACGATCAGATCGCGGTCAGGAGAAAGTTCGTCATCGAAATGGCCGGCCTCGCGGGCCGGGAGAACTCCAAGGCGCGCGACCTTGCGGGCGGATGGCGGCAGCGGCTGGCGCTTGGCTGTGCAATTCTCCACGAACCGAGAATCGTGTTCCTGGACGAACCCACCGGCGGCGTCGATCCCGTCTCCCGGCGTCAATTCTGGCGCCTCATCGAAGAACTGTCGCGCGGCGGGGTGACCGTCCTCGTCACCACGCACTACCTCGACGAGGCCGAGCACTGCCATCGCATCGCCATTATCAACGCGGGAAGGCTCGCAGCCATCGGCACATCACGCGAGCTGAAGCGCGTGTTTGCCGACCGGCCTATCGTCGAAATTCACTCGAGCCGCCCCGTGGACCTGATGCGTGCGCTCGAAGGGATGGACGAGGTTGAAAAGACCACGATTTTCGGCACGGCTGTCCACGCCGTGCTGAAACCGGGCCGAGGCGGCACGGCGGCGCTTCGCGGCCAGCTCGAACGGCTGGGCCTCGACATCGCGGCCATCGACCAGGTGATGCCATCGCTGGAAGACGTGTTTCTGGACGTGGTGGAGAAGGCATCGTAGATGAGCCTGCGCAAGACACTCGCCGTCGGTCGAAAAGAGTTTCGGCAGATCGCCAGAGACCGTCGATCGCTGCTGGTGCTGCTCTTCGTTCCGGCGTTCTTTCTCTTGCTGTACGGCTATGCGTTGAACTTCGATGTGTCGCATATCGCCCTGGCCGTAGAAGACAACGACCGATCGTCCGGGAGTCGCGAAATCGTTTCGGCGTTCGTGAACTCAGGCTACTTCGATCTGGTTGCCGAGGTGACCAGCGATCGCGAGGCCGAGAGACTGATCGATCGGGGACAGGCGCGCGCCGTACTTGTCATTCCACCTAGGCTGCACGCAAGGCTGCTGAAGGGCGAGCGGGTGCCGGTGCAGGTGATCATCAACGGCGACAACGCCAACACCGCGGCAACCGTGATGGGTTATGCGCTGCGCATCCTGCAGGCGGTATCCCAGCAGTCTCAGCTGCAAGCGTCAACGAGGCCAGGGGGTCCCATCGTCGTGGTCGAGCCACGGGTCTGGTACAACCCCGAGCTGCGAAGCGCATTGTTTCTGGTACCGGGCCTCATTGCGTACATCGGAATGATCTCCTCAGTCATATCCACGGCGTTGTCGGTTGTGCGGGAGAAAGAGCGCGGCACGATGGAGCAGGTACGGATGGCGCCGCTCGGCACCGGCGCGTACATCGTCGGCAAGACCCTGCCGTATTTCGCGATCTCTCTGTGCTCCTCGACCGCGATCATTCTGGCATCGATGGTGTTGTTCGACCTTCCGATGCGCGGGTCCTGGTTATTGCTGTTCCTGTCGCTCTCGCTGTATCTGGCCGGCGCGCTCGGGCTCGGCTTGATGATCTCGACCGTCGCAGAATCGCAACAGGTCGCCTTTCAGATGGCTCTGCTGTCGTCGTTCCTTCCGACGATGATGCTGTCTGGTTTCGTCTATCCCATTGCCAGTATGCCGGCGCCGATTCGCGCCATCACTTACATCGTCCCCGCGCGCTACTTCCTCGTGGCCCTTCGCGCCATCGTGTTGAAGGGCGCCGGTATCCAGGTGTACTGGCTCCAACTTGTCGCCCTCGTCATCTACGCCGGCTTCATGCTGACGATGGCGTCGCTCCGCCTGAAACGGCAGTGGACATGAGACGTATTCTGTTCATGATGTGGAAGGAGGTCCTGGAATTGCGGCAGGACCCGCGCATTTTCTCCATCATCTTCATCGCGCCGATCGTTCAGCTGACCGTCCTCGGCTACGCAGCGACCACCGATGTTACGAATGTGCCCGTGGTCATCGTCGATGCGGATCGCAGCTCGGCGAGCCACGCACTGGTCGACCGCTTCACCGCGTCGAACATCTTCAGGGTCGTCAGCCTTGCCTCCAGCATGCAGGAGGTGGATCCGTATCTCGAGAAAGGAGAGGCCTGGATGGCGTTGGTCATCCCGCCGAGGTATGGCGAAAGCATCAAGAGCGGGCGGCCAGTGGCGCTGCAGATCGTCGCTGATGGCTCGGACGCGAGCTCGACCAACATCGCGCTTGGGTACGCGGGCAATCTGATCGCCGACTACGCGCAGGATCTGATGCAGGCGGCAGGGCGATCGAGCGGCGCATCGCCGCCCGGCGGAATCGATCCGCGCATCCGCGTCTGGTTCAACCCCACGGTCGAAAGCCGGTACTTCATGCTGCCCGGTATCTTCGCTCTGCTGCTGCTGGTGGTCACGGCGAACCTATCGTCGATGGCGGTCGTGCGCGAGCGCGAAATCGGCACCCTCGAGCAGCTGAACGTGACGCCGTTGAGCCGGCTGCAACTAATCTTCGGCAAGCTCGTGCCGTACGCCGTCATCGGGATGATCGATGCGCTGATCGTGCTGCTGGTCATCGTCTTCTGGTTCGAGGTGCCGTTGCGCGGCAGCTTCTGGCTCCTGATGGGGATGAGTTGTGTGTATCTTCTGACCACTCTCGGGCTCGGCCTGTTCATCTCGACGATCTCCAACACGCAGCAGCAGGCGATGATGACATCGACGTTCTTCTTCATGACGCCGATGATGTACCTCTCGGGTTTCGTCTTTCCCATCGAAAACATGCCGTCGTGGATTCAGCCCCTGACATTTCTGATTCCGCTACGCTATTTCGTCATCATCCTTCGCGGGATCTTCCTTCAGGGTGTTGGTCTCGACACCCTCTGGCCGCAGGCCCTCGCGCTGTTTGCCTGGGGCGTCACGATTCTGACTCTGGCCGTATTGAGATCGAGCAAGCGCCTCGCATAGTCACAGATCCGCCCGCTTCGGATACTTCAGGCGGAGTCCTTCGAGCGCGTTCACGAGGATCGCCCCGACCAGATAGTTTCGGTACCACTTGTGATTGGCCGGTACGATGTGCCAGGGCGCCCACGCGGTCGAGGTCTTCGACAGGACGTCTTCGTAGGCGCGTCTGTAGTCCTTCCAGAGCCTGCGCTCCTTCAGATCGCCTTCGTTGAATTTCCAGCGCTTCGTGGGGTCCTCGAGGCGCGCGTCGAGGCGTTTGCGCTGCTCGTCCTTGTCGATGTGCAGAAAGAATTTCAGAATCAGCGTGCCGCTGTCGGCCAGCGTCCGCTCGAACGCGTTGATCTGTTCGTAGCGCTTCTTCCAGACGGCCTCGGGCACCAGTTCGTGAACACGGACCACCAGCACGTCCTCGTAGTGGCTTCGGTTGAAGACGACGATGTCGCCGCGCCCGGGTACCTGGCTGTGCACCCGCCAAAGAAAATCGTGATCGAGTTCCTCGCTGGTCGGCTGGCGGAACGACACGACCCGGATGCCCTGCGGATTGAAGCTGCCGGCCACGTGCCGGATGACGCCGTCCTTGCCAGATGTGTCGGTGCCTTGCAGCACGATGAGCACCTTGCGATCGTGTGCGGCAAACAGCATCTCCTGGAGAGCCGCGAGCCGGGCTTGCAGCCCCAGGAATGTCTTTTCGGCCTGCTCCTTGTCCGGCACGAGGCGGGTGTCGCTGGGGTTGAACGCGGCAAGCTTTACTCTCTGACCCGGTCGTACGAGATACTTCTTCATCTCTATATGATGCCTGAGCCGTGGCTGCGCGGTCCTATCTCTGGCGTTCCTCCGCTCCTTCAGCCTCCAGCTCATGCCTTCGTGATGGCACTGGAGGACATCCTGGCGACGGTCGACGGCCTGAGCCAGGATCAACTGTGGCGGCAGCCTGGAGGCGCGCCGTCGGTCGGATTTCATCTAATGCATCTTGCAGGCAGCACCGACCGGCTGCTGACATACGCGCGCGGGGAAACGTTATCCGAGACCCAGCGCGCCCTGCTGAACAGCGAACGCGAGCTTCGGCCGCCGTATCCGAGCCTCGACGTCCTTCTGGCCGGCTGGCGCGAGGTAGTGCAGAATGCACTGCGGCAGATCGCGGAGACGCCGGAATCATCGCTCACCGAGCCGCGAGCGGTTGGCCGGGTAAAGCTGCCGACCACCGTGATCGGCGCATTGTTTCACGCGGCCGAACATGCACAGCGACACGTGGGTCAGATCGTTGCGACAACCACAATCATTCGAGGGACCGAACAATGAATCTCAAGGGTGCAACAGCACTGGTCACAGGCGGATCGAACGGAATCGGTCTCGCCATTGCGAAAACGCTGATCGATGGCGGCTGCAAAGTCGCCGTGACCGGGCGCGACGAAAAGCGGCTGCTCACCGCCGCTCGCTCGATCGGTGCGTCTCCCATTCACGCGGATGTGGCGAAGGAGGCGGATGTCCTGCGTACGTATAAGGAGGTACTCCAGCAGTTCGGCCACCTGGACATCCTGATCAACAACGCCGGGTTCGGTGTCATCAAGCCCCTCGTCGAGATGGATCTCGCGAGCTTCGAGAAAGTGTTCGCGACCAACGTCACGGGTGCAATGCTGATGGCGCGAGAGGCGGCCAAGCACTTCATCGAGCGCAAGAGCGGCAACATCGTCAACATTGGATCGACTGCGGCCGTGCGGGGAGCGGCGAAGGGTACCGCGTACTACGGCAGCAAATTCGCATTGCGGGGCATGACCGAGTGCTGGCGCGCCGAGCTGCGGCAGTACAACGTCCGCGTCATTCTGGTGAATCCGAGCGAGGTCCTCACCGACTTCTATGCGACGGCCGGCCTTCCACAGAACAAGGAGAACCCGACCAAGCTGCGGGGCGAGGATATCGCCCACGCCGTCCGCGCTGTGCTCGAGATGGACGACCGCGGGTTCACGATCGAAACGACGGTGTTTGCCACGAACCCAAAGGAGTGATCACATGAGGACTGTGCTTCGAGTTCTTGCATTCGTTCTCCTGGTCGCGCCCGCCTTTGCTCAAGGGACGCCGGCGGCGTCGAAGTCGACATTCGCATTGTGGCGTTCGGACGAGCTCGCGAAACGGAATCAGGCGCTCTCGACGAAGATCGGACCAGATCACTCGGCGCGTGAAACGCTGGCCGACTACGGCGACCATCGTTTCCGTTTTATTCGGCGCGACGCCGACGGGTTCCCCGAGCAGCACGATCAGATTGTCGACGTCGTGTACGTGCAGAGCGGCGAGGGCACATTGCAGCTCGGCGGCAAAGTCATTGGCTTGAAGGCAGGCGGGGGAGCCGGAGAGTTCGTCGGCACCTCGCTCGAGGGCGGCGAGCGTCACGCGATTGCGGCCGGCGACGTCCTCCACATCCCAGCGGCGATCCCGCATGCTTTTCTTGTCGCGAAGGGCAAGCACATCACGTACGTGCTCCTCAAGTTCCCGGCAAAGTGACCAGCATCTATGACATCGAGGTGACGACGGTCGATGGCGAGTCAGTGGTGCTCGGTGCCTACAGGGGACAGACGCTGCTCATCGTGAACGTAGCCAGCCAGTGCGGCTACACGTCTCAGTACACCGGCCTCGAGGCGATGTATCGGCGCCACAAGGATGAAGGGTTCGCTGTCCTGGCTTTTCCGTGCGACCAGTTCGGGCACCAGGAGCCGGGAACCGAAGCGGAGATCAAGCAGTTCTGTTCGGATGCCTACCACGTCACATTTCCGCTGTTTTCGAAGATCAAGGTGAACGGCCCCGATGCGCATCCCCTCTATCGCTACCTGACTTCTCAGAAGAAGGGCATCCTCGGCCAGAGTGCCATCCCCTGGAACTTCAGCAAGTTTCTGATCAACCGCGAGGGAGATGTCGTCCGGCGGTACGCCGCTCGCGACACGCCTGAGGCCATCGAGAAAGATCTTACAGGCCTGCTGAAATGACGTTGAGCCGGTAGAATGTCGGAACTCGAGCGGCAGTTCGGCCAGATCGACATCTACCTATTCGACCAGCTTCTTCGGGGCCGCATTCGGACGGGCATGCGCGTCGTGGACGCCGGATGCGGATCCGGCCGCAATCTCGTGTATCTCTTGCAGGCGGGCTTCGAAGTGTTCGCGACGGACGCCGACGCTGGCGCGATCGATCATGTCAGAAGCCTGGCTGCCAGCCTGTCGCCTGGGCTGCCCGCGGAGAATTTCCGCGTTGAGCCGGTCGAGCAGATGACGTTTCCGGACGCCTTCGCCGACGTCGTGCTCAGCAGCGCCGTCCTGCATTTCGCTCGTGATGACGCGCACTTTTCAGCGATGGTCGTGGAGATGTGGCGCGTGCTCAAGGCCGGAGGGATGCTGTTCGCACGGCTGGCGTCCTCGATTGGTATGGAATCGCGCGTCAGGCCACTGGCGGACGGCCGATTTCTGCT
>JAMQPK010000172.1 GCA_023717525.1 Vicinamibacterales bacterium
CGTGGCCGTGTTCAACGGTGCGCCGTTGGGCCTGCACCTGGAAGAACGGGATTTGGACATCAAACGGAACTAACGCGGAGATCCGCCGGCTTTAGGCTTTGGACTTTGGGCCGCAGATACTCTGGCCCAGAGCCCAGAGCCAAAAGTCCAGAGCCTATGCAGTAATCTTCACCGCCACCGCCGTCATGTCGTCGGCTGCCGGACCGTAAAGGCGGAACTTCGCGACCGATTCGAAAATCGCGTCGACGATCTTCTGTGCGGGTTGGTCTGCCAGCTTATCGATGATCTTCGTCACTTTGGCCGCACCGAACTCGCGCCCCTGCGCGTCTTCTGTTTCGTACACTCCGTCGGTGCAGAACACATAAATATCGCCGGCCTTCAGATCGAACGTCAGCTCTTCGTACTCCGTTCCGGGAAACGATCCGAGCGGCACGCCGGGCAGCACGATCGGGGCAGATTTGCCGCCGCTGCGCCTGATCGGGTAAGGCAGGCCAGAGTTTGCGATCACCAGCTGGCGACGCTTGAAATCAAACGACGCGTAACACAGCGTGCAGAAGTACTCCTCGAGGTTTCGCTCGTGCAGAATGGCGTTCATCGACGCCAGAACGCCAGACGGGCTCGTTCGGACGGTCGTGAAGCGGCGCCGGAATGTGCGCGAGCGGACGATTTCTCCGGCGAATGCGCCATAGAGAGCCGCCGGAACGCCCTTTCCTGACACGTCGCCGACGGCGATCACAAGCGTGCTCGGATCGGGCGACAGAAAGTCGTAAATGTCACCGCCGATCTGCCGCGCTGGCTCGAACTGCGCGGCAACCTCGACGCCTTTCAGCTTGCGCGGCGGTTCGGACGGCAGCAGCGCCAGCTGTACGCGTCGCGCGAACTCGATTTCGCGCTGGAGCCGCAGCTCGTTGTCGCGCACCTTCTCGTAAAGCCGCGCGTTTTCGATCGCCACGGCCGCCTGGCTGGCCAGGATGCCAAGGATTTCCCGGTGCCTCGACGAAAAGGCGTTCAGCTCCGGGCTCTCGAGATCGAATACGCCGATGCAGCGGTCCTTCAAGAGAAGGGGAATCACGAGCTCCGATCGCACGTCTTCCAGGACCTTGATGTAGCGCGGATCCTTGGAGACGTCGTTCACGAGGACGGTTTCCTTGTGAAGCACGGCGTACCCGACGAGCCCTTCGCCGATCCTGATGTTCAGCAGGCTGGTCTTTTCACCGTACTGCAGCGCCACCTTGGGCTCGAGCTGTTGCTTCTCGTCGTTGACCAGAAGAATCCCGAACGTCCGGTAGTCGATGAGCCGCTTCACGAGAATCGCGATGCGGCTGAGCAGTTCGTCGAGGTCGAGGATGGCGGCGACTTCCCGCGCGATCTCGGTGAGTGTCTCGAGCGTTTCCGTGTAGTCGCGTTCCTGTTCGTAGAGCCTTGCGTTGACGAGAGCCTGGGCAACCGGCACGCCGAACTGCCCGAGAATGTCCTCGTCACGCGGCGTGAAAGCCCCGATACGATCGCTCAGCAGGTTCAGAGCGCCGACAACCTTTTTCTTCACGCGGAGGGGCACCGCCAACTGCGCCGCGACGCCCGGGACGACGCCGAGATATCGCGCGTCGTTGTGGACGTCATTCACCAGGATCGGACGCTGTTCGGCGACCGCCGTTCCCACGATGCCCTGACCCACCTTCAGGCGGAAAGTGCGAACGATCTCGTCCGGATACCCTTCGGCGTACGCGATCCGCAGATCCTGGCGTTTCTCATCGAGCAGGCAGACAGAGAACACCGTGAAAGATGTCAGCCTCGCGATGAGGCGGGGAATGCGTCGAAGCAGCTCATCGAGATCGAGCACCGACGCCACTTCACGTCCGAGCTCGAACAGAGTGGCGGCGAGCTCCTGATCTGGCTGGGTAGGACGATCGGTCAACTCTGTAATAATATCAGTCCCAATGAAGCCGTTGACGCTGCCGCTCGACTACGCGGCTATTGAAAAAATTCTTCCGCACCGCTATCCGTTTCTTCTCGTCGACCGCATCACCGAGATTGAATTCGACAAGCGGATTGTTGGCATCAAGAACATCTCCTCGAACGAGCGCTACCTGAACCACAGTTCAGGTGGGCAGCCAGTGCTGCCGCCGACGATTCTGACAGAGGCGATCGCCCAGGTGGGCGCGATCATGATCCTGGCCAAGCCGGAGAACCGCGACAAGCTGATTTACCTTGCAGGCATCGAGAAGGTGCGCTTCCGGCGGCCGGTGCATCCTGGCGACGTCGTCGAGATTGAAGTGACGGTGAAGCGGCTGCGCACGCGAGTCGGCATCCTCGACGGCGTGGCCCGCGTCAACGGCAAGGTCGTCGTCGAGGGTACGATGACGTGCGCCCTCGGACCGAGAGACGGCAAGATCTCCGCCTAGGCCTCAGGGCTCGGACTCACGTTCTGGAGCAATACCACTTCCACGCAGATTCAATAATTTCCTCTAGGCGCTCCCGTTTGGGCGTCCAACCCAACTCGCTTCTCGCTTTCGCGGACGACGCCACCAGGACCGGTGGATCACCGGCGCGGCGGGGTGCGAACAATGTCCGGATCGCGCGGCCAGTAACACGCCCCGCGCAGTCAACAACCTCTTTGTTCGTATGCCCTGCCCCGCCACATCCAAGGTTGTAAATTGCCATCAGGGACTCGCTCTGCACCAGCATGGCGAGCGCCAGGACGTGTGCGTCGGCGAGGTCAAGCACATGAATATAGTCGCGAACGCATGTGCCATCACGCGTCGGATAGTCGCTCCCAAATATCGAGATGTGTTCGCGTTTGCCCGCAGCCGCTTCGAGCACAAGGGGAATCAAATGCGTCTCTGGCTCGTGACGCTCGCCGCATCTAGGGCCGGCGCCGGCAGCATTGAAGTAACGCAAAGACCCAATACGGAAGCTGTGCGCCACTTGAAACCACGACAACGCCCGCTCGAATGCGAGCTTCGATTCTCCATA
>JAMQPK010000194.1 GCA_023717525.1 Vicinamibacterales bacterium
GAAGAGGGAAGAGAAGAACGCGCGTTTTTCTTCCCTCTCCCCTCTTCCCTCTCCCCTGACAAACGAAGGGATCAGATGGCTACGTTACCGGAATTGCTCACGACGACCGTCGAGCTGGGAGGATCGGACCTCCACCTGGCCACCAATACGCCGCCGCAGGTTCGCGTCCACGGCAAGCTGCAGCGGCTGGACCTGCCGGACCTGACGCCGACCGAGACCAAGCAGCTGGCCTACAGCGTGATGACCGATGCGCAAAAGAAGCGCTTCGAGGAGGCGCTCGAGCTCGACTTCTCGTTCGGCATCCGCGGGATCGCCCGCTTCCGTTCCAACGTGTTCAACCAACGCGGCGCGGTTGGCGCTGTGTACCGGTTGATCCCCGAGCAGATCAAGGGCTTCAAGGACCTCGCGCTGCCGCAGGTTCTCGCCACGCTGGCCGAACGGCCGCGCGGGCTGGTGCTGGTGACAGGGCCGACCGGCAGCGGCAAGTCGACGACGCTTGCCGCCATGCTCGACAAGATCAACGACGAGCGCCACGAGCATATTCTGACGATCGAGGATCCGATCGAGTACATCCACCAGCACAAGGGCTGCCTGGTCAATCAGCGCGAAGTGCACGCCGACACGCACGGGTTTGCCGAGGCGCTGCGCTCGGCCCTGCGAGAGGATCCGGACATCGTCCTGATCGGCGAGTTGCGCGATCTTGAAACGACGGAGTCCGCGCTGCGCATCGCCGAGACGGGGCACCTGACGTTCGGCACGCTGCACACGAACTCGGCAGCGCAGACGATCAACCGCATCATCGACATGTTTCCGGCGCATCAGCAATCGCAGATCCGGACGCAACTCTCGCTGGTGCTCGAAGGCGTCGTCTGTCAGGCGCTGCTCCCGAAGGCGGGCGGTGGAGGACGGGTCGTGGCCCTCGAGATTCTGATGCCGACGCCGGCTATTCGGAATCTGATCCGCGAGGACAAGGTCCATCAGATTTACTCGTCGATGCAGGCCGGGCAGGAAAAGTTGGGGACGCAGACGTTCAACCAATCGCTGGCGAGTCTGTATCTGAGCCGGCAGATCACGCTGGAAGCGGCGATGTCCGCCTCGTCGCTGAAAGACGAGCTGAATGACATGATTCAACGCGGCGTCGGCGTCGTGCAGGGTGCGGGCATGGCGCCGCGGCCCGGCATGCCGCGGCCGTCGATGGCAGGGACGGTACGGAAGTAAGAAACACACAGGGAAGAGGGAGGAGGGGTGAGGGAAGAACGAGAAATCTTCCCTCTTCTCTCTTCCCTCTCCCCTGACAGCGAAGGAACATAAGTATGCCGACTTTTGCGTATTCGGGCCGAACACGTGGAGGAGAAACCGTCGCCGGCGAGCGCGCCGCCGACACCATGGACGCCGCCGTTGCGGCGCTGCGGCGCGAGCAGATCCTCGTGACGAAGATCAATCCCGCCAAAGAGAAGGCGGGGGTGAAGAAGGGCAAGGTCGGGAAGAAGGTCTCCCCGAAGAATCTCGCCGTCTTCACACGCCAATTTTCGGTCATGATCGACGCGGGTCTGCCGCTCGTACAGTGCCTCGATATCCTCGGGTCGCAGGAGGAAGACAAGAACTTCGCGGAGACGATTCTACAGACGCGCACGTCGGTCGAAGGCGGCGAGTCGCTGGCCGACGCGATGAAGAAGTACCCGAAGGTGTTCGACCCGCTGTTCACCAACATGATTGCGGCCGGCGAGGCGGGGGGCATCCTCGACACGATTCTCAAGCGCCTCGCGACCTACATTGAAAAGGCCGTCAAGCTGAAGTCGCAGGTGCAGTCGGCGATGGTCTACCCGATCGCCGTCATCGTGATCGCTGCGCTTGTTGTCGGCGTCATCTTGTGGAAGGTCATCCCGACGTTTGCGGCCCTGTTCGCCGGCCTTGGCGCCGAGCTGCCGCTTCCGACGCGCTTCGTCATCGCGCTCAGCAACTTCCTGGTGAGCTTCATGCCCTTCATCCTGGTCGGCATCTTTGCGACCGGCTGGGGGCTGAAGACCTACTACGCCACCGACAAAGGGCGGCGTGTGGTTGACGCCATCGTGTTGAAGCTGCCGGTCCTCGGCCTCATCATGCGAAAGATTGCGGTGGCAAGGTTCTGCCGCACGCTCTCGACGCTGCTGAGTTCCGGCGTGCCGATTCTCGACGGCCTGGACATCACCGCCAGAACGGCCGGCAACGCCATCATCGAGGAAGCCATCCTGGCGACCCGCAAGAGCATCGAGCGAGGCGAGACCGTGTCGGCGCCGCTGCGCGAAACCGGTGTGTTTCCGCCCATGGTGACGCAGATGATCAGCGTCGGCGAAACCACGGGCGCGCTCGACACGATGCTGTCCAAGATCGCGGACTTCTATGAAGACGAGGTCGACACGGCAGTGGCGGGGTTGTTGACGCTGCTCGAGCCGATCATGATCGCGTTCCTCGGAGGCGTCGTCGGCGGCATCGTCATCGCGATGTATCTGCCGATCTTCGACCTCATCAGCAAGCTGGCTTAGGAGACGCCGTGCCGGAGCGCGACCTCCGTCGCAAACTGTTCTCGCTGATCGCGATCCGCGTCGGCGTCAGCACGTTGTTGCTCGGGTCGGCGGTCTTCGTCCAGCTGACCGCCCCGGACGCGTTTCCGGTCGAGCCGCTCTTTCTCCTGATCGGCCTTACCTACGCGTTGAGCATTCTCTGGACGCTCAGCCTTCGATGGGCTGAGCGTTACCGGTGGCTGGTCGACGTGCAACTGGCGTGCGACGCCATTATCGTGTCGGCCTTCATCGCCGTCACCGGTGGCATCACCAGTTACTTTGCCGCGCTCTACGTTCTGCCGATCGCCGCCGCCAGCAGCGTGCAGTTCAGGCGCGGCGGCATGATGATCGCCATGCTGAGCGCGCTGCTCTATGTCGGCATCGTGCTCACGCAGTATTTCGATCTTGCCGAGATGCTCGGCGTGCACGCGTTGACGCGGGGCATCGTGCTGCCGCTGCCCCGTATTGCGGCGTACATGACCGGCCTCAACGTGTTTCTGTTCTTTTCGATTGCCCTCCTCAGCGGGTCGCTGGCCGATCGGCTGCAGCGCACGGGCGCCAGACTTGAACGTGCATCGAACCAGATCGCCGACCTGCAGGCGTTCAACCAGCACGTGATCGACAGTCTTTCGAGCGGGCTGGCCACGACCGATCCGGAAGGCCGCATCCTGACATTCAATCGAGCTGCTGAAACCATCACGGGACACGCGGCCCTTTCGGTCATCGGGCGCCGGATTGAGGATGTGCTCGATTTGCCGCCGAACGTGGCCGCCGACCTCAATGTGGCTGGTCTCGGCCGGGGGCGCCGTCTCGAAGCGACGTATCGCACCGGCGACGCCCGGCAGATCGATCTGGGATTCACCGCCACGCACTTGCGGACGCCCGGCGGCAACGCTGGCCTGCTGTGGGCGTTCCAGGACGTCACCGACATCAAGAAGCTCGAGCAGGACGCGCGCCGCAGGCAGCGCCTTGCGGCTGTCGGCGAGATGGCGGCTGGCATTGCACATGAAATCCGCAACCCCCTCGCATCGATGTCTGGTTCCATCCAGATTCTGCGCCAGGAACTGCCGCTCAGCGAAGAACAGGCCCAGTTGATGGACATCGTTCTAAGGGAATCAGAACGGTTGAACGACACGATCGGATCGTTTCTCGCGTACGCGCGGCCCCAGCGGCTGTCGACCGCGCGCGTCGACGTCGGGCGCGTACTAAACGATACCGCGGTGCTGCTCAGGAACAGTTCTGAGGTGCTCGAGGGGCATGTGATCGAGGTGCAGCTACCCACGTCGGAGGTCGCTTTCGAGGCCGACGAGAACCAGATTCGACAGATCGTGTGGAACCTGGCGACGAATGGACTACGAGCGATGAAGGATGGAGGACGACTGACCCTTGGTGCCAGCGTCGAGGGCACGGCCGACAAGGCCGACTGCGTCGTGCTGGAGGTGTCCGACGAGGGCGTGGGGATACCCGCCGAGGAACTCGACGTCATCTTCCAGCCATTCCGCGGAAGCTTCGCCAAGGGCACTGGGCTCGGGCTGGCGATCGTGCACCGCATCGTCAGCGACTACAACGGCGAGATCCAGGTCAGTTCGACACCCGGCAGCGGTACAAAGGTGAACGTCAGATTTCCGGTGCGAGCCGTCGCCGCAGCCGCGAGCTAACACGTGGAACAACACGCCACAGCCGGAACCGAGAGCAGCCAGGGCGTCGACACGGCGCCCCCGAGACTGCTCGTCGTCGATGACGAACGCTCGATGCGCGAGCTGCTCTCAATCGTGCTGCGCCGTGAAGGCTACGATGTGACGCTCGCGGAAAATGGACGGGCAGCCATCGATCGGCTCGAGCGCGCCCGGTTCGATCTCCTGATCTCCGACATCAAAATGCCCGACATGAGCGGCGTCGACGTGCTGCGCGCCGCGAAACGGATCGACCAGGACATTCTCTGCGTGATGATCACGGCGTTTGCGTCGGCCGACACGGCGATCGAAGCGATGCGGCTCGGCGCCCACGACTATCTCAGCAAGCCTTTTGATGTCGACGAGCTGAAGATCAAGGTCAGGAATGCGCTGGAGCAGCGGCAGCTCCGCCAGGAGAACGTGCTCCTGAAGCGCGCGCTCGGGACGACGCATCAGTTCGGGAATATCGTGGGGCGGAGCGAGAAGATGCTGTCGGTCTTCAAGCTCATCGAGCAGATCGCCCGAACCGACAGCACAGTGCTCGTCACGGGCGAATCGGGCACGGGTAAGGAATGGGTGGCGCGGGCGATCCATTTTTATTCCCTCCGCCGCGATCGGCCCTTTGTTGCGCTGAACTGCGGTGCGTTGCCGGAAACACTCCTCGAGTCGGAGCTGTTCGGCCACATGAAGGGGGCGTTCACAGGCGCCAGCGTCAACAAGAAAGGGCTCATCGAAGCTGCCGAGAAAGGAACGCTGTTCCTCGACGAGATCGGCGAGATGACTCCGATGATGCAGGTCAAGCTGCTCCGGGTGCTGCAGGAACGGAAGTTCCGCAGGCTTGGCGGCGTCGAAGAACTTGAGACAGCGATGCGCGTCATCGCCGCCACCAATCAGGATCTCACCAGGTTGATCGCCGACGGCAAGTTCCGTGAAGATCTGTTCTACCGCATCAACGTGATTCCGATTCAGTTGCCGCCGCTTCGCGAGAGGGGCGAAGACATCCCCTTGCTGGCTCAGCACTTTCTGGCCAAGTACGGCGACCAGATGGGGAAGCACATCAGCGGTCTTTCTCAGGACGCGATGGGGCTGCTCGGAGCCTACGAGTGGCCCGGAAACATTCGCGAGCTGGAAAATGTAATCGAGCGGGCCGTTGCACTGGAGAAGAGCGCGGCGATTCTGCCCGAAAGCCTGCCCGAGCACATTGTTCGCCGCGTGCTCAAGGGACCGGCCGCAGCGGGATCGCTTCCCGAGTCGGGCTTCGACCTTGAAGAGCACGTGAAGGGCCTCGAGCGCGAGTACATCGCCCAGGCGCTGCACCGCGCAGGCGGCGTGCAGATGAAAGCAGCCGAGTTGCTCGGCATGAGCTTCCGCTCGTTCCGTTACTACGCCAAGAAATACAACCTCACCTAGAAACGGGCTCTACGCCGTAGAAGCGCGCGATCTCCGACACCTGGGTACGAATAGCGCTGGCGGCGCTTGCCCGTTCAGCTTCGGTTGCGATCGTTGCTTCGCCGTTTTGACCCTCTCGCAGGTCGTATCGATGTTCCGCCGTGTTGACGCTGTCGATGATGTACAGCGCCCGGCCGTTGTCGCTCAGCAGGCCGTAGACCGGGCCGTAGCTGGAGGCGACAAGGTATGGCCGCGTTCGCCGGTTCGCCAGTGCGCCGGCCTCGGGTCCAACCAGGGTCATCCCAAACAGCGGATCTCTGTCGGCCGGATGTTGACCCAGCAGTTTGTACAGCGTCGGCGTGATGTCGGTCGTGAAGGCGACAGTCTCTGTGTCTGTCTGGAGATCGCCGAGAATCGAAGCCGGCACGTGCATGATGAGCGGCACACGTATCACTTCCGGAAACACCGTGTACGCATGACCCCATCGGCCTTCATCGCCTAGCGAGTCCCCATGGTCCGAGGTCAGCACAACGACGCTGTTCTCGTAGAGGCCCTGGTCTTTCAGATACTGGATGAAGAGGCCGAAACAGGCGTCCAGCCGCTTCAGTCTCGCGGCGTAGGGTCGATAGAAGCCGGCGAGGTCGCCCTCCGGATGGTCGTCACGATCGATCGCGACGTTCGCAAGGTGAATGTCCTGCGGCTGCGTGAAGACGAACGCCGGGCGTCCGTCGCGGATCACATCTGGCAGGGCCCCACGGATTTCCTCCAGCGTACGGCACGTCTCGTACTGGCGATTCTGTATGCCGGCATCGAGCTCGCGGATGTCAGGCAATGGCGTGAGCAGCTGACGAAGGATCGAATCGACGCTGATCAGCTGGTGATAGCCGCCGGCCGTCAGTAGTTTCTCCAGCGCGTTCATTGGAGCAAACGGGGTGACGTATTCCTTGTGCGGCAGAAGGGCGCCAGACCAGATGGCCGGTTCGGAGAGTCCGGTGCCGCTGTACCGCGTATAGGCCTGCGTGAACGTCAAACTCTCGCGCGCAAACGCATCGATGGCGGGCGTGAAACGCACCGCCGCGTTATACGGCGACAGGTAGTCGCGCCTGAGGCTGTCGATCACAAAGATAAAGACATGCGGCCGGCGACCCTGCAAAGGCTCCAGAGGTACGACGAAGTCGACCGACGCTGGATGCGCGTTGACGATGTTGGAGTTGGCGACGAGGAAACTGGTGAGATCGGCAAGTTCAGTGGACGCCGGCGTCAGCGTCCTTTCGAGCAGCATCAGCGATGGGTCGTAGGCGGCATAGCGGTCGACGGCCAGCGTGACGCGCGGCAGCGGAAGTGCACCGGCCGCGAGCACGCGAACGGACACGATCAGCACCGACAGGCCGAGCGCGGCGGCAATAAAGGGGTCAGACCCCCTTGTGTGCCGAGGGGGTCTGACCCCTGCAAGGCTCGCGAACGCGGCTATCCAGAAGGCAAAAGCGATCATCGTCTGGATGAGGAAGTACCAGTCCACCTTCTCAACGACGTGAATGGACGCGAGTGCGACGATCGGAAGCAACGTCAACGCTGTCAGGCGGGGCCAGGACCGGTCCACCTGCGTCGCTGGTGCGTCAGCCGCGCAGCGAAGGGAAAGCCCAGACCAGACAACGATGGCCGCTGCCATCACGACAGCCGCCAGAACTGCGCTCTCACCGCCGCGGAACGCGATCGCAGGGAAGACAATGCGTACGAGTACCAGCCAACCGGCGCCGCCGACGCACGCGGCGATCAGCCAGTGCCGGAGCCTGGCGGACGGCGCCAGGGCGGAGATGGCACCGAGCGCGGCAAAGAGTACAGTTGCCACGGCAAGGTGCAGCGACAGGCTCCAGCCTACCGCCAGGGCGTAGTCGGTCGCACTGACTCGACTATCCGCCGCGCTGTAGATTCGGTACGCCGAGAGAACGGTGAAGACGACCCATACGTAGCAGGCGGTCGCCGCACACATACGGAGAAGCAGACGTCGCAGCAGATTGGGAGGGTGGGTGAATCGCTCCCAGGGAACTCTGCCGCGGGCAGCCAGGTGGTCGAGCATGGCAAAGGCGACAGGGATCGCAAGCGCCGCCACACCAACGACCAGACTGTGACGGCTGTTCACCAGCGTCGGGAGCACCGGATGAAGTGCGAGCCAGACGCCGATAGATCCACATGCGAAGACAATGGCCCATGCCGCGCGGCGCCCGGCCGCCAGGTCGTCGGCGACTGAAAGCGTGCCCAGGAGCAGCGCCGCCCAGTACAAGAAGTGATGGAAAAGGACGAAAAACTCCAGCCAGGCAAAAAGCTGGTGTCTAAGAAACTGAAGATAGGCAAAGGGGACGTAGCTCAGGACGCCGAAACAGGCGGTCAGTAGAAAGAAGACCAGGAAGGGGAGGCGGAGGCCGACCCGCAGGCGTGGAGTCATCGGTCTATCGGGTTATCGGCCGACCGGAGGCCCAGGTCAAAGTGACAACTATTGACAGCCGTGGGGTGACAACTATTGTCACATCCCAGGGTTTCAGCCCCGCTCAGTGGTGGCAGTATATCCATGTAAGATACTGATATATAAGGAGATATATCCTGTATTCTCGCTATTGCAGTTTCCGGCATGACGGTTGCTCTTCTACCGGTGTCACGACGGCAATGCTTGGCCGTCGATTTATTTCACGGCTAAGCGCCGTTTCCAAGGAGAGAGTATGAGAATTCGTAGCAACAAGGGTTTCACGCTGATCGAGCTCCTAATTGTCGTCGCGATCATCGGCATCATCGCTGCCATCGCCGTTCCCGGCCTGCTGCGTGCCCGTATGGCGGGTAACGAGGCTTCGGCTATCGGTTCACTGCGCGCTGTCAACAGCGCGAACATCAACTACATGACGAACTGCGCGAATGGCTCGGGCTATGCGACATCGCTTACCGAGCTTGGTACGCCTCCGACGACCGGTGGTCAGCCGTTCATCAGCCCGGACCTGGGCGTCGCGAGCCCGGTGACCAAGAGCGGGTATTCGATCTCCTACGCGGGAGCGGGCAACGTGGCGACGGCGGCCTGCACGGGTTCGGCTGCGGCGAACGCGACGTACTTTGCGGCTGCGGCTCCCGTGGCGCCTGGCACGTCCGGCACGCGTTACTTCGGCTCGAGCGAAGCGCAGACGATCTTCCAGCACACGGCGGCGATCACGGCGATCAACTCGTCGGGCACCCCGACGCCGAACACGGCGGTCGCGATCAAGTAAGGACACATTAGCCGGGGAGACCCGCGAGCGGGTCTCCCCCGATTTTCTGGCATTCAACTACTAGGGAGAGATGGACATGAAGAATAACAAGGGTTTCACGCTGATCGAGCTCCTGATTGTCGTCGCGATTATCGGCATCATCGCCGCCATCGCGGTTCCCGGCTTGCTGCGCGCCCGCATGGCGGGTAACGAAGCCTCGGCGATCGGGTCACTGCGCGCTGTCAACAGTGCGAACATCAACTACATGACGAACTGCGCCAACGGTTCAGGCTACGCGACTTCGCTTGCGGAGTTGGGCACGCCTCCGACCACCGGTGGTCAGCCGTTCATCAGCCCCGACCTGGGCGTCGCGAGCCCGGTCACCAAGAGCGGCTATTCGATCGACTACACGGGCGCGGGTAACGTGGCAACGGCGGCCTGCACGGGATCGGCCGCGGCGAACGCCACGTATTTCTCAGCGGCGGCTCCTGTGGCGCCGGGCACGTCTGGCACGCGCTACTTCGGCACGAGCGAAGCGCAGACGATCTTCCAGCACACGGCGGCGATCACGGCGATCAACTCGTCGGGCACCCCGACGCCGAACACCGCGGTCGCCATCAAGTAGCACGTAACCTCGGATTTCGAGAAGGGGAGACTCGTGACAACGCGGGTCTCCCCCTTTTTTTAGGACGGACGGAAATCTATGAGAGCCAAGGCTCAGGCCGGCTTCACACTGATCGAGCTGCTTATCGTCGTCGCGATCATCGGGATCATCGCGGCGATTGCGGTTCCCGGTCTGCTTCGCGCTCGTATGGCGGGCAACGAAGCTTCGGCGATAGGGTCGCTGCGGGCCATCAACAGCGCGAACATCAACTACCAGACCAACTGCGCCGCTGGGTCGGGTTACGCCAGCAGCCTCGTTGAGCTTGGCTCGACGCCAACTGCAGGCGGGCAGCCATTCATCAGCCCGGATCTTGGCGTGGCCTCTCCGATCGTGAAGAGCGGCTATACGCTCGCATACTCCGTCGCCAGCAACATCAATAGCGCCACTTGCACGGGTGCCGGCACAGTGCAGGCCAACTATCTGGCATCGGCAGCGCCGATCTCGGCGGGCACGACGGGCACGCGGTACTTCGCCACGAGCGAATCGCAGACGATTTTCCAGCACACGGCCGCCGTCACCTCGATTAACACGTCGGGCACGCCGACACCCAACACGGCTGTCGCTATCAAGTAAGAGCCGACGATAGCCGATAATACGTCGCGGCAGCCATGCTCGCGATTCAGACCACCGATCTCTCCAAAGACTTCCCAGTCGGGTTCTGGCGTCCCCGCCCCTATCGTGCGCTCGACAAGCTGACGCTCGAGGTGGAGCAAGGGGAAACATTCGGCTTTCTTGGGCCGAACGGCGCCGGCAAAACGACGACGCTGAAGCTGCTGATGCAGCTGTTGTATCCGACGTCGGGCCGGGCCGAGATACTTGGGCGTCCGGTGGGCGATGTCGGGGTGAAACGGCGCATCGGCTACCTTCCCGAGAGCCCCTATTTTTATGACTACCTGACGGCAGAGGAGCTCCTGTCCTATTTTGCCAGCCTGGTGGGGTATGGCGCGGCCGAGCGCCGGCGGCGTGTGTCGGCGCTTCTCGATGAAGTCGGCATTGGCAGCGAGCGCCGGCTGCAGTTGCGCAAGTTTTCGAAAGGGATGCTCCAGCGTGTGGGAATCGCGCAGGCGATTCTGAATGATCCGGAAGTGGTCTTCCTCGACGAGCCGATGTCCGGGCTCGATCCCCTCGGGCGCCGCGAAGTGCGGAATCTGATTCTGTCGTTGCGCGATCGCGGCTGCACCGTCTTCTTCAGCTCACACGTGCTGGCCGACGCCGAAGCGCTGTGCAGCCGGGTGGCGATTCTTGCATCGGGCCGGCTTATCGCCAGCGGAAAGATTACCGACATCCACGCGTTTCAGGTGCGGGGATGGGAGCTGATTGTGGCTCATCTTTCGGGCGAGTCCCTCGAACGGCATCGGGCGCGCATGCGCAAGGTGACGGCGATTGCCGACCGCCAGTACGCGCTGGAGCTGCCCCTCGAGCCTGGTCCCGATGGGCTGCTGCGCGATCTCATCGGCGAGGGGGCCCATCTGGTTTCTTTGAATCCGACGCGCGAGTCGCTCGAAGATTTCTTCATCCAGCAAGTCGGCCAGCAGGAGCCGCGCTAGCATGCGCGTCATTCGACACATCGCGGTCAACGTGTTCAAGGAATCCGTACGGGACAAGGTTCTCTACAACCTTGTCCTCTTCGCAATCCTCCTGATGGCCGCGTCGTACCTGTTGAGCCAGCTGACCGCGGGGCAGGACATCAAGATCATCAAGGATCTCGGCCTGGCGGCGATGCAGCTCTTCGGCCTGTTCATGGCTGTGTTCATCGGCATCGGCCTGGTGTCGAAGGAAGTGGAGCGCCGCAGCATCTACAGCCTGCTGTCGAAACCGATCAGGCGCCAGGAATTCGTCATCGGAAAGTATGTGGGCCTCGTCCTCACGCTTGCGGTGAATCTCGCCATTATGACCGTCGCTTACTACGCGGTGCTCGGGTACATGGCGTGGATGGCAGGAAGCTGGTTCAAGCCCGGCTGGGAAGCGCCGGCGATGGACCCGGCACTGTTGAAGGCCGTTGCGATGATCATGCTGCAGCTGATGGTCATCACCGCCGTGGCGCTGTTTTTCTCGACATTCTCGAGCCCGATGTTGTCCGCAGGACTCACGTTCGGCTTCTATATCGTCGGGCACTTCAACGCCGACCTGAAGCACTTCGAAGCGATCATCGACTCTCGCCCGGTCGTCTATCTCGCGCGAGCCCTTTACTACCTGCTGCCGAACCTGGCGCCGCTCGATGTGAAGGCGCAAGTCGTCCATGCGCTGCCCGTGCCGGCAGCGTATCTCCTGCTCAACACCGCGTACGCGTTTGTCTACATCGCCGCGCTGTTGACGGCATCGAGCTTCATCTTCCTGCGCCGGGACTTCAAGTGATGCGACCGGGCCGGCCATGGGTTTACGGCGCTGCCATCACGCTGCTGATGGTTGTGGCGGTCGGCGTGCAGGTTGTGCGCGGGCGGACGTATGGGGACACGGCCCTCGACGATCGACTGTTGTATCTGCGCTCGGGCACTGTCGCCGCGAAAGCCGCGCTGTCGTTCGACACGCTGCTCGCCGACGTCTACTGGATTCGGGCCTTGCAGCACTTCGGCAACGACCGGCTGCGGCCGAACATTCCTGGCAGGTTCGAGCTCCTCTATCCGCTGCTCGATCTCACGACGACCCTTGACCCCGACTTCGTGGTGGCGTACCGCTTCGGCGCGATCTTTCTCTCGGAGCCCGATCCCGGCGGAGCCAGCCGCCCCGATCTCGCTATCGCGCTCCTGAAGAAAGGCGTGCGCACGACCAACAGGTGGGAGTACTACTACGACATCGGGTTCGTGTATTACTGGAACCTGCATGATTACACGAACGCGGCCGACTGGTTCCGTCGCGGCGGCGATCTTCCTGGCGCGCCGTGGTGGCTCCGTACGTATGCGGCGGTGATGCTCACGAAAGGCGGCGACCGGCAGGCCTCGCGGTTCCTCTGGCAGGAGGTGCTGCAGCGACCGGACACGAACGAATGGCTGCGGAATACGGCTCAAATGCGACTGCTGCAGCTCGACGCGCTCGATCAGATCGACATCCTCCGCCGTGCGGTCTCCGAGTTTCAGCGCCGAACGGGGAAACTTCCAGAACGCTGGCGGCAGCTTGTCGCGGCCGGCCTGCTGCGCGGAGAACCAGTTGACCCATCCGGCACGCCTTACACCCTCAATTTCGCGACCGGTGAAGTGAATGTGTCGGGCTACTCGCCGCTGCATCCGCTGCCAACCGAACCCCGCTGATGTCCTGGATGCCCGTGGTGTTCGTCGCTCTTTTCGGCCTGATCATCGGCAGCTTTTTGAACGTCTGCTGCTATCGCCTTCCCCTGGGCCAATCGCTCGTGTGGCCCTCATCGCGATGTCCGAACTGCCAGACTCCGCTGAAGGCCTACGACAACATCCCCATCATCGGCTACTTGCTGTTGAAAGGGCGATGCCGTTCCTGCGGCATGCCGATTTCTGTGCAGTACCCCATTGTCGAGATCGTGACTGGCGCCGTATTTCTCGGTTCCTACTTGATCTTCCCGACACCTCTTTTGTACCAACGCCTGCTGTTCAGCTGTGCCATGATCGTGCTCTTCGTCATCGATCTCGAGCACCGAATCCTTCCGAATGTCATTACCCTGCCTGGGATCGCCGCCGGCTTTCTGTTCAGCTTCTTCATGCCGCCGGGATGGGTCGATTCCCTGATCGGTCTCCTGATTGGCGGCGGATCGCTGTGGCTGCTGAGCGAAGCCTATTTCCGGTTGCGTCACGAAGAGGGCATGGGTTTCGGCGACGTGAAAATGCTGGCAATGATCGGCGCATTTCTCGGGTGGAAGCTGATGCTCCTTACCCTGGTGCTCTCGTCGTTCCTGGGTTCGGCCGTAGGCCTCGCGGTGATTCTGTCGAACCGGGGAGGGCTGAAGTACGCACTGCCGTTCGGCACCTTTCTGGCGATCGCGGCCGTGGCGGCAGGCGCCGTGGGTGATCAGATTGTGACGTGGTACGCGGGCTTTTACCGCTGATGACGCCCAACGCGTACGCGCTCATCGGGTTGATGTCGATCGTTGCGGCCCTGATCGGCGTGCTGATGTTTGCCGTGCTGAGATTTGCGTCGGCTGCGCGCGAGTCGAGGCGCTATCTTTCGGAGAATCGGTCCGAGACGGCATTCGTCACGGGTGCGCTGCACGACGCTGTCACCAAACTGAAAGTGCAGGAGCGCGAGATGCTGGCTCGTGCCGAAGCGTCCGAGCGCTTGAGCGAAGAGATTGTCGAGAGCCTCACGTCGGGCCTGCTCGTCGCAGGCAGCGACCGGCGCGTCCGCATCCTGAACCCTGCGGGCCGGAGGATGCTGAACCTTCCCGAGGGGGCGGTCGGTCAGGACTACCGTGAATTGCTCGGCGATGCGGCCCCCCTCGAAGAGGCGATAGAGGAGTGTCTGAGCACCGGCCGGGCCATCAAGCGGCGGAAACTCGACATCGGCCTCAGCGAGCATTCGCCCGCCTACCTTGGTGTCAGCGTGTCACCGCTATCGACCCGGCAGGGCGAGCCGCACGGCGTCATCTGCCTGTTTACCGACCTTACGCCTTTCATCGAGATGGAAGAGCAGCTGCGTTTGAAGGAAAGCCTGGCGCAGGTCGGCGAGCTAACGGCCGGCATCGCACACGAGTTTCGCAACGGGCTCGCGACCATTCACGGATACGCGCGCCTGGTCGATCTCAAATTGCTGCCGGACGCGTTCCGCCCGCATGTCGAAGGCATTCGCCAGGAGACCGATGCTCTTGGCGAGGTCGTCACGAACTTCCTGAATTTTGCGCGGCCGGCTCAGGTCACGTTTTCTCGCGTCGATCTCCGGGCAATTGCCGAGCGGGCTGCGGACGAAGTGCGGAACGAAGCGCGGTCGCACGGCGGCTCCGTGACGTTCCGCGGCGAGTTTCCTGTGATTGATGGTGACGATGTGCTGCTGCGTCAGGCGTTCAGCAATCTGGTGCGCAACGCCGTTGAGGCCTGCGTGGCTGCCTCGGTCCCGCCTCAGATCCTGATAGACGGCCGCGTCGAAGGCGGCAACGTCCGCGTGTCGGTCGACGATAACGGGCCGGGGATCGCGGCTGCGGCCCGCGAGCGGGTCTTTACGCCATTCTTCACGACGAAGGGGCGCGGGACCGGCCTTGGGCTGGCGCTCGTCCAGAAGATCATCGTCACGCACAACGGCCGCATTCAAGTGGGGAGCTCACCTCAGGGCGGCGCCAGCCTTCAAGTCGTTCTTCCTCTTCCGGCGTCGCCCTGAGTCTGAATTCCTACTGAGTGGGTCGCAGAATCTGACGGAACGTCAGCGTGTTGACGTCGCGGAACATCGGTGTGCCCGGCGGCAGCAGCGACGGCGTCAGGAAGTTCGTGTCGAAGTTGTAGGCTCGTGTCGGCGGCGAGTAGACAATCGTGCAGCACTTGTAGGTGCCAATCGCCTGACGACTCGTATACAAGCTGACGATCGAGCCCCTGTAGTTCAGCGTCTGACCGTTCCAATCCTCGAGGTAACGAAGGAAGTTGTGGACGCCGCCGTCGGTGCCGAAGTCGTTTGCGGCGCCGTTCCACGTGGGCTTCGTAAACGACAGGGTCTTTCCTGCCGCGACGGCCATTCGATAGCCCGCCGAGGCCGTCACCTGTCGCCCTCCAGGATCGCTGGGCGACACGAACGACCAGACGTCAGCCCACTGATTCGACAGCAGCGTGACCGCGTCAGCGATCACGGCAGCGGGTACGTTCGGGTTGGCGTTTGCGCTCGCCCCCGTAGCGTTGTAGTTCCCCTGGACATACACGGGGTTCTCGGCCGCGACCGTCAAACCAGCTGTCGGCAGGTTGTTCACACCACCGTTGATCCCGCCGTTGATGAGCTTCAGAGCGCGACGGAAGAGTATCTGCCGGTTGACGAATGCGATGCCAGGGTTCTTGGCGGTCCCTTCCAGCCTTGTCGACGGACGCGCGGTGGCGTCCATGGGCGCCGTGGCACCCGCCGGTACCACGCCCGCCACGACCGACGGCGTCTCCCCGTAGGTATCGAGCACTCCGTCGCCGTCGACGTCTTCGCCCGCTTCCAGCTGTGTGCTGGGCGTGCCGGCCGCGGACGCGGGATTGATGACGTCCTCAGCCCCGTATCGCCCGGTTTCTGCGTCGGCGCTTGTCTCGTCGTGATCGCCGCGGCGGTCCGAGAAGTACACGATGTAGCCGTTGTTGTTCAGGGCTGCCGTACCGGTTGTGCCGATACCGCCGGCCAGCCATCTCTTCAGGTTGGCGACGTCGAGCGACACGAAGTGCATGAGTCCGCCGAGGTACATCGCCGATCCAGAGCCGCCCGTGGCGATGTTATCGCGATAGGAGCCCTCTCGCGCATCGTAGAGCGCGTTCGGCCAGTAGTCGTACGGGTTCTGCGGATCAGCGTCACACGTACCACCGTTGTCTCGCAGACGCTGGAAGCGGATCACCGCGTTCGGCGTTGGGTCGGCGCCGCAAATGGCACCCGCCTGATTCCGGTCGGCGAATCCGAGGTTCAGGATTTCCGTCGTCACGTCCGACCACGCGCCCGCGGCACTCTGCTTTTCGATCTTGATGAACCCGCCGTTCGCCGCCGTGTCCAGCGGGTTGGTCGCGTTGGTCGAGATCGTCCAGTTGTTGGCTGGCGTGTCGCCCGTAAACGTGCAGCCGGTGAAGCTCGTCGTGGTGTAACCCGTGCAGTAGGCGAGCGACATTCCCGCCGGTGTCGTGGCGCCTACAGCGTTTTGGTTCAGCCAGAAGAATTTGCGCGAGAACGGCAACGTCTGGTTGGCGTTCACCGTAAGTGTTTTGTTCGCGCCCGCCGTGACCGTCGAACCCGTGGTCGTCGCCGTGATGTTCGTCGAGTATGTTCCCACCGTGAGCGTCGCAGAGATCGTCCTGCCCGACGCAACGCTTTGCGTGGTCGTGCATCCCGTAAAGGTGTTGGGTGTGATGCCGGTGCAGACGACTCCGACCATCGGAGTCGCGGTGTTGATGTTCAGCGCCGGAATCCTCAGTTCTGCGGGCACTGCAGCGACAGGGAAGGTCCAGATCCCCGATGAGCTGGTCGGGGCGGCGTTCAGCGTCGTCGCGGCCATAATCCCAGGCGACTTCGCGATCGGCGTCACCGGAACGTATCCAGCGGGCACGCCGGCAGCCAGCGTGCTGAGGGCGACAGGGGCCGTGCCGGTAACCGTCGGCAAGTTCGTGATGTCGGTCGTTCTATCGGACAGCAAAATACGAAGGCTGGCCTGCGCGTAGAAACGCTGCACGTACACTGCCGTATTGGCGACATCCTCGTTCGCTGTGGACGGCCGGCGGATCAGGTCGATCGGCGTCGCCTGCTGAGACACGATTGGCAGGTCCAGCCGCTTGGCGCCCGTCCGGCTGCTCCGGATATAGCTCTTGTATGCGCCGACCGACACCGACGTCCATGTCGGCTCGTTGACGGCCGAACTGGGACCGTTCACAAGACTGCCTTCTGACCGGGCCAGATTTCTGAAGGGCCCACCCTGCGCCGTAACGACGCTGACTGTGCCGGTGTAGTCGCTTGCCGTCGAGTACCCGTTTGACAGCTGCCACCGGATGACTTCGCTTGCAGCCGTCACACGATCGCCCAGCGTCAGCGTGTTGCCGTCGCCCTCTGCCAGAAACAGCGTGCCGTTAGTGTGAACGCGCCCACCAAAATTGAAGTCCGGGCCGGCGAAGAAGCTCAGATCGGTTTCAGAAAACAGACCGAACTGGAAAACCGGCACCGCCACTGTCTGAATGTCGCGACGCAGGCGCACTTCGGCGCCTCCGGACGTCGATCGCGCCGTGATGGTGATCGGATACTTCGTGATGATGCCCTTAAGGCCTCGGTACGGGCCCGCCGTAATGTTGCTGCCGGTCACGTCATCCGGGGCCGGGTTCCCGTTGACGTCGGCTTTCCACGTGACCGAGTAGCCGGAGCCGGCGACTCCGCCTGGCGCCCTGAACTCGAAGCCGGGAATCGACGGCGGAGTGGCCGCGAGCGCATTGATTTGCGCCGTGCTCGGGCTGACGTCACCGTTGAAGAGCGCCGCAAGGTCTGACGTGAGCTTTTCGAGCCCCGCATGTGCGGCGGCGTACGCACGCGTCTGATCCTTGTCGAGCGCGTTCGACCGGGTGTCTGCATTCACTGCCGCGAAAAAGCCCGCCATGAGCGCTGCTAATAGCATCATCACCATCAGGGTGACGATGAGCGCGATGCCGGATTCGTCTTTGCGTTTCACTTGAGTCCTCCACCTGTCATTTCATTACGGAGCGAGATATTCGTCGACGAACGCCATACCGCGCAGGCTCACCTGCGAGTTCAGCGCGTTGCGGAACATCTTGCCGTTCAGCTGTGAGGCGTTCCGCGAACGCCCGGTCAACAGAATGTTGACCTTGCGAATCTGGTTCACGTTGCACGGGTTGGGTGCGCACGCCCCCGTTCCGGCCAGGTCCGCGGCCGTGAAACGGACGTTGGACGGGTTTGTCGCTCCGTCGGCGACGTCGAACGTGAATTGAAGGTTTTCGATGTCCAGTGCGACCGCGACGCCCGACGTGTTGTCGAATGTCGTCGCACTGCCGTTGTTGATCCGGCGCACCAGCCTCGGCCTCCCCGGAATCACGTTGTCCAGGTAGTACGAGATCATCCTGACGCGCGTCGCGCTGGTCGGAATAATCTGCGTGGCTGGGGCCGCGGGAAGGACGTCGGCTGGCGCAGTCGCCCTCAACGCCGCCACGTTGCCAGCCGCCGCGCCTGTCTGATTCAGGTTCAGCGAGTCGCCGTTGGCGAACGTAATGCGCCGCGACGACGTGTTGACGCCGGTCACTTCCACGATCGTCGTCGTCGCGCCCTTCTCGAGCAGGAGAAGCTGGCCAGTCACGATACGGTCGGGCCCGGTGGCGATGTTGATGGCCTGCCCGTTGGCCGGATTCGTCGCCGCCACATCCATCGTCGTATTTGTCAGGGCGATGAGCGGCATGTCGATGAAGTTGTTGTCTGCGGCCAGCACGGTGATCATGTCGGTGGCCACGCCGTTAACGACGACACCGCCGCCAGGCCGCGGATTCACGGCATTCAGGTCGACGTCGGTCGCGACGTTCTGGTACGTTGTTCCAGGAGGGCCTGGCATGTTGACCCGCGTTGATCCGAGACCGGACGGCGTCAGGATGGCGTGACCGGTCGGCAGGCCGGACCCGACCTGCAGCATGTCGCGCACCATTAAGTCCATGCCTGTGCGCAGCGTGTTGTTCATGCCGCTGACCGCCAGCGCTGTTTCGTTCAGCCGAAGAGCGTGCTGCATGGCGAGCATCGCAGTACCCATCACGACCGTGGAGATGCCCATCGCGACGATGAGCTCCACGAGGGTAAAGCCCGAAGCTGAACTGTGTCCGGCGCGGCGAGGAGAATTATTGATACTCATGAGAATGAAGACACGTAGGTGGTTAACGTGTAGCTCCGCATAAGGCCTTCAACGGTGTAGCGGATGGTCACCGTAATTTGGCGAAGGTTGGGGTTCAGGACACCCGTGCCGTCTTTGTTCAAGGGCGTGATCTGAATTTCCCGTGAATAGTTCGTCAGTGCCTTCAGCACATCGTCGGAGTTGCCAAGAATGCCGTCGTTGCCAGGCATCCGCAAGTATTCGACGCTGCCGTCATCGGCGGTATTCACAAGTCCATCGGCGCCGGGCGTCGACAATTGGCGCGCACCTGTGAGGAACACTCCCCCCTGCGGGACGTTCTGGATCTTTGGCCACGACAAGAGCCCTGTATCGCGTGCGGTGTGCACGCTCTCAACGGCCTCACGTGCCTTTTCCCTGGCGATCAGGCTGGGAGACGACCCTGCCATGTATCGCATGCCTTGCGCCATGACGCCTGCAAGAGTCAACAGGCCGCCGGCAAGGATTGCCGTCGAGACGATCACTTCGACCAACGAGAATCCCGACTCCGATCTCGACGTTTCTCCGCGCGTTGTCATTCCACCCATTTCCTGCCATCCCATTTCCAGGCGTGGATTAGTCCGGTGGCGCCAAAAATCGTGATGGCGCGCGCCGAGGTCGCCCTTGATGCATCTCCGAAGAACACACTGCCGTTGACCGGGTCGCCGCTCGAATCCAGGAGCGAGCCGTCGCTCGTGAAGCGGATAGTCGGCGTCACGCCGAAGTAGATGGCCGATGAGTTGCCGAACGCGTCGGGCGTATCGGGCACTCCCGTGAATTTCATGTACGTCTGGCCGTTGTCGAGGTATGTGTTGCTGACTACTGTGGTGGCCGGCCCGGGGACCTCGATACGGAGCACCTGTATGCGGTTTGGCGCGGTGAAGACCACCTGGAACTCGCGGCGTTCACCGACGGCCCGGTCGCGCGCGAGCTCGACGGCGTTCACCACCGACGTGAGGGCGCTGTCGGCACGGGCCGCTTGAAGCAAGGAAGGTGTCACGCCGCTCGCCATGACGGCCACGACGCTCAGCACAGCCACCACCATCAGCATCTCCACCAGGGTGAACCCGCTCGACGTGCCTAGCAATTTCTTCATCGCAGCCCTGTAGCGCAATTCAGAGGCCGAGCAAGACAGGCGCGGAACGGTCGAATATGTTGTTTAGATTCTGGTATTTAAGGGCCAATTACGAGTTCGGAGGCTAGTTGGGGCAAGTTTCAATTCTGCACACAAACCTACAATTTCCGTCACCTTGGCAGGGTCGGGACCGGCGTGCCGAGGCTTCGGTTTCTGCCAGCCGGTTGCACCTCATCGATCGCAAAAACTGCCACTTGCGGCTGTGATCCCCTTGTTTCCCAAGGATTTGCGATGGATCGCGTGTTGCTCCGTGGGTCTTCGGCCGGTTATGCCAAAGAACACGGTGCACGACCACGGTTTCTCGCTCGTCGAGTCAGTGCTGGCTATTGGAGTGTTGGCCACGGCCCTCATTACGCTGGCGCAGCTCATTTCTACGAGCGTGGCAACCGGCGCGCGGGCCAGGTACACCACGGTCGCCGCGGTGCTGGCCGCGCAGAAGATGGAAGAGTTGCGCTCGACCAAGGTCCTCGAGACGTCCGCAGTAATCGCGGAGTACCTCGACGGCAGCGGACGTGTCACCTGCGTGGGAATAGGGGAATGTGCATCGATGGTGTATGTGCGGCGTTGGTCAATGGCGCCGTTTGCCGCCCAACCCGACGCTGTGCTCATCCAGGTGTCGGTCGCACATCTTCGCGTCCGCCATCGCGAGGCGCGACTCGCAAGCGTCAGGGCGAGGATACGCGAATGACGAGGGTACTCGCGGCGAGTGGTTTCTCGGTGGTGGAGCTTATCGTGGCCGTCGCGATCATGCTGGTCGTTACTGGCGCGATCTTCGGGCTCACTCATCCTGCGCAAGCGATGTTTCAGGTCGAGCCAGAACGAGCAGACATGCAGCAGCGCCTTCGCATCGCCGTCGAGGCGATCTCCAGAGATCTCATGATGGCAGGCGCAGGCGGACAGCTTAGTGGTGGCGCCACTGTTCCCGGCCGGTCGTTTGCGACCGTCCTGCCTCTTCGCCGTGGGCACCAATCGGCAGATGCCCCTGGCGCGTTCTTCCAGGATCGCATTTCGGTCGTGTACGAACCGGCAGCTGCGCCAGAAACAACTGTGAGTGAACCCGTGGCCTCGGCGAGCGTAGTGCCTGTTCAACCGCAGCCCGGTTGTCCCGCGACGGCGCCGCTATGCGGGTTTCGTGCGAACCAGTTGGCTGCGGTGTACGACGCGACGGGCGCGCACGACATATTCCGTATCGTGGCTGTTCAAGACAGTCCGCCGCTGCTCCTGGGCGATGGGGCACTGTTTTCGAGGGTGTACGACGCTGGAGCAGTTGTGGCCGAGGTCGAGGCCGTCACCTATTGGGTGCACGATGATGTTCGGGTGGGCGTCCATCGATTGATGCGGTACGACGGCTGGCAGACCGACACTCCGGTCGCCGACAACATCCTCGCTCTGCGGTTTGAGTACTTCGGCGATCCGACACCACCGGTGCTCCGTCGTGCCCTGGACGATCCGCAGGGACCTTGGACGTCGTACGGGCCAAAGCCGCCGCTGGCCGATGTGGATGATGCTTCGACGCCTAGCTATGGATCCGGGGAGAACTGCGTTTTCGCCGTTGACAATGGTGTAACCATCACTCGCCTGGAGATGCGCGATCTTGGCAGTTCGTTCTCTTCGGTGGTGCGCCTCGATGCCCAGCAGCTTACCGATGGACCCTGGTGTCCCGATCCGACCTCTCCGGTACGATTTGACGCCGATCTACTGCGTATCCGCCGAGTGCGCGTCACGCTTCAGGTCCGTTCCGCCCGGCGCTTCGTGTTTGCACAGGTGCCCGATCTGGAAATCGCCTTTGATGTTGCTCCGCGTAACCTGGGGAACTAGAAGTGTATCGACGCAGAGGCGCAACGACACGGGGTCGGAGTTTCAACGAGTGCGGATCAGCGCTCGTCATCGCGATCATGGCGGCGGCGCTACTGTCGGTTCTCGGGCTTGGCCTTTCCCTTGTGGCGAACACAGAGATGTTAATAGCCAGCAACTACGCGACCGGACAAGAGCTGATGTATGCCGCCGAGGCCGGGCTTGAGATCGCCGAACAGGAATTGCGGTCTGTGCCAGACTGGAATTTAGTGCTGGAAGGTACCGTGCGATCAAACTGGACAGATGGCCTTTCCGCGCCGGCGCGGGTGTTGGAGGGCGGTTCGATATTGAAGCTCGACGAAGCCACCAACGTCGCCAATTGCGGGCAGGCCGCGTCCTGCACCGATTCAGAGATGGATGCGGTCGCCGAGTTCCGCCCCTGGGGCAGCAATAATCCGAGATGGCGGTTGTTCGCTCACTCTCCCATGAACCATGGTTATGTTGCCGTGTGGGTGGGCGATGATGCGGCAGAGAACGACGGCAATCCGCTCCGCGATGGGACAACGGCGGCCAATCCTGGCACAGGGGCTCTTGCCCTGCGATCCGAGGCGTTTGGCGGCGGCGGGGGGCACAAGGTTGTCCAGGCGACGGTCTGCCGCAGCGGGGGCGCCGCGGGCATCAGCCGCCTTTCGTGGGTTCAAATCCAGTAGGCCGATAGTTTTTCGAAGATCTGCCGATAAGACGATAGTCATGAAGATCACCACGTTTCTCCTCGTTCTCTTGATACCCGCCAGCGCGATGTCGCAGTCGTTGGCAGATGTGGCGCGCAAAGAGGAAGCGCGGCGGAAAACCGTGAAGGGGACAGCCAAGGTCTACACGAACGACGACCTGGTGAATACCCGTGATGTTCTCTCGACCCCCGCGCCGGCTCCGGCGAGCCCCGCTGCAGGCGGTTCTACGAAATCCCCGGCCGCGGTCACTCCACCCTCGACAGGAAGCACAGAGGGTTCCACCGAATCCAAGGATCCCCAATTCTGGAAGGGCCGGATGGCGGCCGCGCAGGATGCGCTGAACCGCAATAAGGTGTTGCTCGCTGCCCTGGAGGCGCGGGTAAACTCGCTCAACGCCGACTTGCTCAACGCTGCGGACCAGTTCCAGCGCAACAAAGTGGAAGAGGGCCTCAAGACCGCGACGGCTGAGCTCGCGCGTGTGAAGCAGGACATCGTCAGCGCCACGAAAGCCGTCAACGACATCGAAGAAGAGGCTCGAAAAGCGAACGTCCCGCCGGGCTGGCTGCGCTAGACTCGTCTGCATTGGCCCCACCAACGCCGCCCCAGCGCGCACCCATCCTTCTCGTCGAGGACAAGGACTCCCTTCGGCAGATGCTGCGTCTGGCCATTGAGGGCCAGGGGCACACCGTCATCGAAGCACGGGATCAGCCCGACGCCGTTCGGACGATGCAACAGTCCCGGCCGTCGCTCGTGTTGACGGATCTTCGGTTGCCGGAAGGCGACGGTTTCGGCGTCCTTCGGGCGGCGAAGGAACTTGATCCGCAGCTCCCTGTGATCGTGATGACGGCTTACGGCAGTATTCAGGATGCCGTTGCGGCGATGAAAGAAGGGGCGCTCGATTTCCTGGCGAAACCTGTCGATCCCGATCACCTGCTGTTGATGGTCGAGCGCGCGCTGGCCCAACGGCGGTTGCTGACCGAATACATCCTGCTGAAGGAAGAGCTGGCCACGCGTAGGGGCGCGCCGCTGATTATCGGAGAGGCCCCGTCGCTGAAGAACGTCATCTCCGCTCTTCAACGGGCAGCGGGCACTGACGCGACCGTACTGCTCGAGGGTGAAAGCGGCACTGGCAAGGAGTTGTTCGCGCGTGCGCTTCACGCGCTCAGCGAACGGTCCGATGGACCATTCGTCGCCATCAACTGCGCGGCCATTCCCGACAACCTGCTCGAGACTGAATTGTTCGGTCACGAGAAGGGCGCCTTCACCGGCGCGGTGGCCCGCAAGCCGGGGAAATTCGAGCTCGCCCATCGCGGCACGCTGTTCCTCGACGAGATCGGAGACCTGCCGATCGGCCTGCAGGCGAAGATTCTGCGCGCGCTCGAAGAGCGCCGGTTCGAACGCGTCGGCGGCACGTCGTCGTTGCAGGTCGATGTGCGGATCGTCGCGGCGACCAACAAGGGACTTCGCATGGCCGTCGCCGCGAAGCAGTTTCGCGAGGATCTCTACTTCCGGCTGTCGGTGTTTCCCATCACGATTCCACCGCTGCGCGAGCGCAAGGACGACATTCCGATTCTCGCCCGGCATTTCGTCGAGCGATTCTGCCGCGATCTGAACAAGAAGGTCGCGACCCTTGCGCCCGGGGCCATCGAAGAGCTGCAGCGCTACGGATGGCCCGGGAACGTGCGCGAGCTTCAGAACTGCATGGAGCGGTCGGTGATTCTCGCCGACACCGACACCATTCACGCCCGCCATCTGAACCTGGCGCTGCATGCGCCCCTTCAGCCGGTCGAAGCGCCAAACCCATGGACGTCGTTCGACTTTTCGGGATCACTGGCGGACGTTGGCCGGCGCGCGCAGCTCGAAGCAGAGCGCCGTAAGATTACGCAGACGTTGCAGGAGACGGCGGGCAACAAGATGCGCGCAGCGGAAACCCTCGGGGTGAGCTACAAGGCGTTTCTGATGAAGATGAGGGAGTGCGGGATCGAATAGGGCAGAGGGCAGAGGGCAGAGGGCAGAGGGCAGAGGGCAAGAACTGCGACTTAGTTGCCTCTTCGGAATTGCACTAGCTGCGTTGCGCGGCACGGTACTACGCAGAATCAGCGGCGAAATCGCGTTGTACGGATCGGCATCGCCGATGAATCATCAGTCGGCATGTCGAACTCTATCATCTGCGACCGTTCGTTTCAGTTTGCCTCGAGGACTCTGACACTGTGCGATCGGCTGTACAAGCGCGGTCCCTCTGGGCGCCACCTGGCATCACAGCTCCTGAGCTGCGCGACGTCGATCGGCGCAAATGCCGAGGAAGCGCAAGAGGCTCAGACCAAAGCGGATTTCATTGCAAAGCTGAGTATCTCGCGTAAGGAGGCGCGCGAAGCGACGTGGTGGCTGCGCCTCGTCGTGAAGAACAACCTGGCAACGGCTAACGACGTCGAGTGGGAGTTGAGCGAGGCGCGCCAGCTCCTCGCGATGATCAGAAGCGCGATCCTTACGGCGCGAGCGTCATCTGAACGCGGTGCGAATGCACGATCTTGACGGCCCCTGCCCTCTGCCCTCTGCCCTCTGCCCTCTGCCCTGACATGGCTCTTTACCTCTTCAGCCCAATCTTCCTCAGCGCCTTCCCCAACTCTTCCTCCGTCACATCCTTCGCCGTCGTCCACGATCCGATGCCCGTGCAAAGGACGTAGTGCAGCGTTCCATCGACGATCTTCTTGTCGTGCCGCGCTGCCTCGAGCACTTCTTTGGTTGAGAGGTCCCCGACCGGAGGAAGCGGCCCGAGCTTCATGATGATCGTGCCGAGCGCGTGGCGGTCCGTTGCGGGCATCGCACCGCGCGCAACGCCGATCTCTGCCGCCGCGAGCATGCCATAGGCGATCGCTTCTCCGTGGCGGAAGCGCTTGTACTTGGTCACGACCTCGAGTGCGTGGCCGGCCGTGTGGCCGAAGTTCAGCATCCGCCGAGGTCCGGATTCCTTCTCGTCGAGAGACACGACCGACGCCTTTATCTGGCAGGACTCCGCGATGATGGGCACGAGCGCGTCGCCTTTCCTCGCGAAGATCGCGTCGATCTCCCGGCCGATGCGGTCGAACAGGTCGCGGCTCGACGTCATGCCGTACTTGATGACCTCGTAGAGGCCCGCACGGAATTCGCGGCGAGGCAGTGTTTCGAGAAGCGCGGGATCGATCGCAACCAGCGACGGATGGTAAAAAGCGCCGATCAGGTTCTTGCCCAGCGCGTGATTGACGCCGACCTTGCCGCCGATCGCGCTGTCGACCTGAGCAAGCAGCGTCGTCGGGACCTGGATCAGTCTGATGCCCCGCAGGTACGAGGACGCGATGAAGCCTGCCATGTCGCCGATCACGCCGCCGCCGACGGCGATCACCGTCGAACCGCGATCCGCTTCCAGCTTGATGAGCGACTCGTAGGCCCGCGACACCGTGACGAGTTGCTTGTGACGTTCGCCATCTGGCAGAAGGATGGGTTCGGTGCGTGGCGCCGCTTTGGCCATCGCCTTGCCGTGCAGTTTCCACACCAGCGGACTGGAAATGAAGAACCGGCGTTTCGGTGTGTTGGACTGGTCGAGAAGCCGACCCAACTGCGCCGTCAGTCCGTGCTCGATAAAAATGGGATATCGATTCTGTCCAGCGCTGACGTCTACGCGGAGCATTGGTGTTTAGTATCGAGTGACGAGTGACGAGTGACGAGTGATAAGTAATCCCGAAGGACTCATCTCTGAGTTTCCCTCTCCTGAAGGCTCCTTCGAAGAGCATTGAGCATCTTGCGAAGTTCAACAATCGCATCGAGGACCGGCTTCACGTCCGCGACTTTGCAGAATCCGAGCTCGAGAGCGATTGTGAGTTGGGTGTCCACCTCCGCAACCGAACCCTCGGCATTTGAAACAAAGTGAATAAATTCCCGTGTACTGTAGCGAGCTTGACCTTCAGCGATGTTCGAAGGCACCGAGACCGCCGCCCGTCGCATTTGGGATATCAGGCCGAATCTTTCGCCATCCGGAAAGGTTTGGCTTGTTTGGTAAACCAACTTCACGAGCGCGATCCCCTTTTGCCACACGAGAAGATCCCGATAGCTGCCCACTTTCGTCCGGCCGTTCGGCATGGTTCCCCACGTAACACTTGTCCCTTATCACTCGTCACTCGTCACTGTACCGATGCAGTAGGATAGCATCCGGTGGACGTGCGAGGCGATTTCATCATCGTCGGAAGCGGCATTGCGGGACTGCGCGCGGCCGTGGAGCTTGCGCCGGCTGGCGACATCATCGTCATTACCAAAGCCGATCCGAGCGAGAGCAACACGGAGTACGCGCAGGGCGGCATCGCCGCGGCGATTGCCGCGGATGACTCGGCGGCGCTTCATGCCGCCGATACGATAACGGCGGGCGACGGGTTGTGCGACGAGCAGGCGGTTCGAGTGCTCGCTGACGAAGGACCGCGCTACACGCTCGAGTTGCTCGAGTGGGGCGCGCGCTTCGATCGCGATGATCGCGGCCGGCCGGCACTTGCGTCCGAAGGCGCCCATAGCGTCCGCCGTGTGCTGCACGCGAGCGATGCGACGGGCCGCGAAATTGGCCGCGTCCTCTGGGAACGCGCCTCGTCAGCGACGCGCATTCGCGTGTTGAAGAACACGCTGGCGATCGGCGTCGTCATCGAAGACGGAAAATGCGCCGGTGTCCGCTTCATCGACGAGTCGGGGGCGAGTGGGCACGCCTTCGGGCATACGACGCTGCTGGCGACGGGTGGAGGGGGACAGGTATTTCGCGAAACGACGAATCCGACCATCGCGACTGGTGACGGCGTCGCGCTGGCGTATCGGGCCGGCGCCCGCATCGCCGACATGGAGTTTGTGCAGTTCCACCCGACGGTGCTGAACGCCGACAATTCGCCGAGGTTTCTTCTATCGGAGGCGCTTCGCGGAGAAGGGGCGCGGCTCGTGAACGCCAGTGGCAAGGCGTTCATGCTCGACTACCATCCCATGGCCGATCTCGCCCCGCGCGATGTCGTCGCGAGGAGCATCATCCGCGAGGCGAGTCGAACGGAAGGCCCCGTATTTCTGAGCCTTCGTCATCTGGATGTGGAGCAGGTCCGCCGGCGTTTCCCGATGATCGCCGCGACGGTGGCCAGGGCCGGTTTCGATCTTGCGCATGATCCGATTCCTGTGGGCCCGGCGGCGCATTACTTCATGGGGGGGGTCGAGACCGACCTCGAGGGGCGCACGTCGGTGTGCGGCCTGTTTGCCGCCGGCGAAGTTGCGTGCACGCGCGTGCACGGCGCGAACAGGCTGGCGAGTAATTCTCTGCTCGAAGGGCTGGTGTTCGGCGCGAGAGCCGGCCGTGCAATGACAGGCCCACTGCGCGACGCCGACCTCCCGCCGCCGGTGCTTGGCGACGCAGCGTCAGGCGCTTCGATCCGGCCTGGCCGCATGATGAGTGAAGGAGAAATCCGGGACCTCATGTGGACGTCGGTCGGGCTGTTTCGAGAACGCCGAAGTCTGCAGGACGCCGCTGACAGGCTTCAGGAACAGCAGGCCGCACTCGACGGGAACCTTGCCCGCGATGCGCCGCTCGACCACAAAGGCTGGCGCAGGTCCAGCATGGTGACGGTCGCAGCGTTGACAGCGACGGCGGCCCTTCGACGGGAAGAAAGCCGCGGCGGCCATTTCAGAACCGATTTCCCGGCCCGCGACGATCTAAACTGGAAGATTCACATCTCCGACGTGATGCATCCCCGATGAAACAGTCAAAACTCCTAATCCAGACATACCGGGAAGCGCCCCGCGACGCCGACGTCATCAGCCAGCAGTTGATGATGCGGGCCGGCATGATCCAGAAGCTGGCCGCCGGCATCTACGACTATCTACCGCTCGCACTTCGAAGCATCCGCAAGTTCGAGGAGATCGTCAGGGAAGAGCTGGTGCGCGACGGCTGCCAGGAACTGCTCATGCCGGTCGTGCAGCCCCGCGAACTGTGGGACGAGAGCGCGCGCTGGCAGTTCTACGGCAGAGAACTGCTGCGCCTGAAAGATCGCAAGGACGCCGATTTCTGCCTCGGGCCGACGCACGAGGAGGTCGTCACCGACATCGTCCGGAAGATCATCAAGAGCTACAAGCAGCTGCCGATTAACCTCTTTCAGATCCAGACGAAGTTCCGCGACGAGATCCGGCCGAGGTTCGGGTTGATGCGCGGACGAGAGTTCATCATGAAGGACGGCTACTCCTTCCACGTCGACGATGCCGATGCGGACAGAGAGTATTGGCGGATGTTCGAGGCGTACAAGCGAATTTTTGCCAGGCTCGGCGTGAAGTTCCGCCCGGTCGAAGCCGACAGCGGAGCCATCGGCGGCAGCTTCACACACGAATTTCACGTGCTGGCTGGAAGCGGCGAGGATGCCATCCTGAGCTGCAACGCGTGCGAATACACCTCGAACGCTGAAAAAACAGAGGCACCCGGCCTGCCGTTCGGATACGCGAGCGAACCTGTGCTCGATCTGAAGCGGGCGCATTTCCATACGCCGGGGATTATCGCCATGGAAGAGCAGGCGAAGGCGTTCAGGGACGCCGAGCACAACGGCTTGCCTCTGGATCACGCCTCGAAGTTCTACCTGTATCGCGCCACCAGGGGCGATGCGACGTGGGACGCCGGGCTCGTCCTGCGCAGCGATCACGATCCCAATACGGTGAAGTTGAAGAATCTGATCGGCGCCGATTCGATTGATCTCGTGCCGCTCGAAGAGGCCGAGAAAAGAGCGGGAACGAAGTCGGGATTCATCGGCCCCGTGGACATGGATGTGTCGATGTACGTCGATCGCAGCCTTGAAGGTGCCTACAACCTGACGTGTGGCGCCAACCAGGAGGGGTATCACCACTTCGGCTTCAAGCCCGATCGAGATCTGAAGCAGATGAAAGGATTCCACGATCTGCGAATGGCGAGGGAAGGCGATGTGTGTGCCCGGTGCGGGAAGGGAACCTACGAGGCCTTCCGGGGCATCGAAGTCGGACAGGTGTTCAAGCTGGGGACGAAGTACTCGCAGGCGATGTCGTGCGTCTTCAGCGACGAGGCGGGCCACGAGCGTCCCATGGTGATGGGCTGCTACGGCATCGGCATTACTCGCACGATCGCCGCCGTCATCGAACAGAACTACGACGCCGACGGCATCATCTGGCCCTGGCCCGTCGCACCGTTCCACGTCCACCTGGTGAGCCTCGACTCCAACAAGCCGGAGATCGCGTCCGTGGCGAATCGAGCCGAGAGCGATCTCGAAGCGGCCGGGTTCCAAGTCCTCCACGACGACCGCGACGGCCTGAGCCCTGGCGTGAAGTTCAAGGATGCGGATCTGCTCGGCATGCCGCTGCGCCTCACCGTCGGCGCGAAGGGGTTGAAAGATGGAATTGTCGAGCTACGCGATCGGCGTACGAAGGAAGTGACGAAGATTAAGCCCGAAGACGTCGTCGCGGCAGTTAAGGCACATCGTGAAAGAACAAACCACGAAGGCACGAAGTAAGAACCACACAAGGACGCGAAGAAGAGACAATCATTTCATCTTCGTGCCTTCGTGATCTTAGAGCCTGAAGTCCGGAGTCCCGCTAGACCTCCTCGATCGGCTTCCTCTTTTTCCCGAACATCCAGGCGATGCCGATGCTGAGGATATAGAGCCCGATCATCGGGATGCCGACGATCATCTGGCTCGCGACGTCGGGGCTCGGGGTGATGACGGCGGCGATGATGAAGATCACCAGTATCGCGTATTTGAAATAGCGAAGCATCCAGCGGGCCGTGATGACGCCCATCTTGGCGAGAAAAAACACGAGCGTCGGCATCTGAAACACGATCGCCATGCCGACGACCATCTTGATATAGAGCCCGAACGCCGTTTCGACTCGAGGGGTGAAGGTGACGAAGTCATTCTGAAACGTCGCGAAGAACTTCCACATGATGGGAAACACGACGTAGTGACCGAACGCCGCGCCGGAGACACAGAAAATGCTTGCGAAGAGAACGAAAGGAATCGCGAAGCGCCGCTCCTTGGCGTAGAGCGCGGGAGCGATGAACAACCAGACCTGCCAGAGAATGAGCGGCGAAGCGATGATGAGCCCCGCGATGATGCCGATGCGGATGTACAGCATGAACGCTTCGGCGGCTTCCGTATAGATCAGCCTCCCGCCGGGGGGCAGCATCTGCTGCATCGGGCGCATCACGAATTCGTAGAGACGCTGGATAAACAGGAACGCGATGAGGGCGCCTGCGCCAAGCGAGATCAGCGCGTACATGAGCCGCGTCCGGAGCTCGTCGAGGTGCTCCAGGAACGACATCTTGCCGGCGCCGTCGTTTTCGCTGTCATCGAACGACCAGCGATCGCGGTCGTCGGGATCCTTCTGGAAGGGAACGACACCCATACTTCAGTTACATACCAGTTCGGGTCGGAGGTTGAACTACGCTCCCGCGTCCGCGCGCGGGGCTGGTTCGGGATGCGCCGCGACCGCGGCGTTCTCAACCGCGGGCGCCACTTCGGCCGACTTTCGAGCCGACTGAAGCTCCTCGGTCCTGATTTCGTCCTCGAGCGTGCTCTTCAGCTCGTTGGATGCGCGCTTGAACTCGGCGATGCTCTTCCCGAGTGATTTGCCGAGTTCCGGGAGCTTGCGCGGGCCAAAGATGAGCAGCGCAATTACCCCGATCACGATCATTTCCGGCATGCCAATTGAGCCAAACATGGGATAACTCCTTGGTGTTTCGAGTCTCCAATTATACGCCTAACTGTAGTACCATTTTTGATGCCTATGCGCACATACCGGTCGGTCTCCGTCGCGGCGTTCGCCATCGTCCTGTCGGCTCTCGTAGGCGGGTTTTTCGGCGGGCGCGTCCTGGCCACGCAGGACGGCCTTCCGGAACGCTATAACGTCTTTACGGCAGCGCTCAATCAGATCGACGCGAAATACGTCGAAAAGGTCGAGTCCGACAAGCTTGTGTACGGCGCCATCAACGGCATGCTGCAGACGCTCGATCCGCATTCGAGCTTCATGGACCCCAAGGCGTACGCGCTGTTGCGCGAGCGTCAGGAAGGTCATTATTACGGTCTTGGCATCAGCATCAACGTCGTCGACGGCGACATCACAGTCATGTCGTTGTTCGAGGGATCGCCCGCCTATAAGAAGGGCATTCGCCGCGGCGACGTGGTCTCCAGGATCAACGGGGACGACGCCAAGGGCTGGACGAGCGACCAGGCGGTGTCGAAGTTGCGCGGACCACGCGGTACGCCCGTACAGGTGTCGATTAAGCGCGCCGGCTACGAGAAGCTGATCGATGTCGAAGTGGTAAGGGATGAAATCAGCATCCCGAGCATCCCGGCCGCCTTCATGATTGCCGGCGATACCGGCTACATCCAGCTCCACGACTTCTCCGAGACGACCGATCGAGAGTTGGGCGCGGCGCTTCGCGATCTCACCGGGAAGGGCATGACGAAGCTCGTCCTCGACATCCGCGAGAACCCGGGCGGCCCGCTGGACCAGGCTATCAAGGTTTCAAACAGGTTCCTCAAGCGAGGCGACCTGATCGTCTACACACGCGGCCGCATCCCGAACTCCGATCAGGACTACCGCGCCGTCGACAACAGCGACTACACCAACCTTCCGGTTGTGGTGCTGGCGAATCGGCGCAGTGCCAGCGCGTCGGAGATTGTCACTGGGGCGCTTCAGGATCACGATCGCGCCGTGGTTGTAGGCGAGACCACGTGGGGCAAAGCGCTCGTGCAGTCCATCTACCGTCTCAGCGAAGGCGCCGGGCTGGCGCTGACGACCGCGCACTACTTCACGCCAGCCGGCCGGCTCATTCAGCGCCCATGGGACGAGACGTTCGACGAGTATCTGTCGTACACCATGCGCGATCAGGACCCGAACAAAGTCCATCCGCCAAGTGATTTGAAATACACACTGAAGCTCGGTCGCAAGGTGTACAGCGGTGGCGGCATCGAGCCTGATCACCGGATGGACGGCCCGGTCGAGGGCTTCAATCCCGGCAAGTTCGCGCGACGCTTGCATCCCGGGATGTTCGCGACCTTCGCGCAGCGTTTCGATCGCGAGGGCGACGCGCGTTTTGGCGCAGCCACCGACAAGAGCGCGCGGCGCGTCCTGACGAAAGATTTTGTCGTAGACGATGCGATGATCCAGGAGTTCAAGACGTTCGTCCGTTCGCAGATGCGTGATGCGAGCCAGTTCGACGAGGCCGGGTTGACCGCCGACGTCGAGTTCGTGCGCTCGATGCTTCGCTATGAGATCGACGTCGCGTTGTTCGACCTCGCGACGGCCAGACGGCATCTGCTCGAGAAGGATCCGCAGACGAAATACGCGCTTACGCTCCTTCCGGAGGCGGAAGCGCTCCTGCGTTCATCCTCGAGTTCGAGCGTGAAGGCGTCGCGGTAGGTAAAAGGTAGGTCGAATACCACACTTAGCGTTCCAGTTTATCCTTGCCCCAGCATATGGGGCTTGTTACACTGGCGACCGTTTCGCGATCCCCGGGGCGCGCTTCGATTTCGAAGCGCAGGGGTCCAGATTCGGCCGCATTTGCACACCTCACAGGGTCTGATTCGTCTGGAGCGTCCCAGCCGCTCGTGGGTTTCGGTCTATCCGAAGCTTGCGCGCGGCGTTGTTTTGTACTTCTTAGTTTTCAGTTTTTAGTTTTCAGTTTCCAGTATCGCCCTTATGCGCCTACAGCAACTCGAAATCTCCGGCTTCAAATCGTTCTCCGATCGCTCGCATTTGAACTTCGACCGTGGCGTGACGGCGATCGTGGGGCCGAACGGGTGCGGGAAGAGCAATGTGGCTGACGCCATCACGTGGGTGCTTGGCGAGCAGAGCGCCAAGAGCCTCCGTGGCGACCGCATGGAGGACGTGATTTTCAACGGCAGCGATGCGCGAAAGCCCACGGGCGCGGCCGAAGTCAGGCTCCGCCTCAGCGACGTGCTCTCGATGCCGGCCGGCAGCGGCAGCGCGACCGAAGCCGTGTTGGTTGAGGGGGATCCGCTGGGCGAAGATGATCCACCGGCGATTGCCAGAACGGTCGAGGTGACGCGCCGGTTGTATCGCTCGGGCGAGAGCGAATACCTGATTGACGGCGAAATCTGCCGGCTGCGCGACGTGCACGAGTTTCTGATGGATACCGGGCTCGGCGCCAAAGCCTACGCGATTATCGAGCAGGGAAAGATCGGCATGATCCTCAGCTCGCGGCCGACCGATCGCCGCCAACTGATCGAGGAAGCCGCCGGCATCACCAAGTACAAGGCACGGCGCCGGGCGGCCGAGTTGAAGCTCGAAGCGGCCCAGCTGAACCTGACGCGCCTGGAAGACATCATCTTCGAGCTCGAGAAACAGTTTGGATCGTTGAAGCGTCAGTCGGCCAAGGCGCGCCGCTATAAGCGGTTGCGAGACGAGCAGCGCCAGTGGGAAAAAGTGCTGTTTGCCGGACGGTATCGAGAGGCGGCGCAGACGATCGAGTCGCTGCGATCACAGCTGGCGAACGCACGCGTGAAGGAGTCTGCGGCTGCCGCCGCACTCGGTGCGGCGGACGCCGATTTCAGCCGCGTTCGTTTGTCGCTCGTGGAAGCCGACGCCCGTGCCACGGCTGCGCGCGAGGCCGTGCACAGCTGCGAGCTCGAAATCAATACACGCCGGCAGCAGATCGACTTCAACCGGCAGCAGATCGAGACGATCGGAATGCGGGCGACCGAGGTCCGCGGTGAACTGGACCAGCTTGTGGCTCGCCGCGAGCCGAGCCGGCTGGCCGTTGTGGAACGGGAAGCGGCGGCGTTGAAAGCCCGGCAAGACCAGCAGACCGCCGCGGCCGATCTGGAGGGCGTCGAGCGCGAATACGGCGACGAAAATCGCCGAATCGAGGGGCTCGAAGCCGACGTCGAGGCGGCGCGGTCTGAGGTGTTTTCGGCGCTGAACGTGGCGACGACGCTGCGTCATGCCATCCAGCACACCGAGGAGGCCGGCGCTCGTGTTTCCCAGGAACTCGCGAAGCTCGCCGTCGAGGAAGGCGACATCCGGATTGAGAGGGAACGCCTCGAGGACGATCGGGCAGCCACGGCCGACGGCCTGCGGCGAGCCCAGCAGGCCGCCGAGGCGTCGATGCACGCGCGCACGGCGCGTGAGACAGAGCTTGCAACCGCCCGCATCGAGCTGGAATGGAAGTCGAACAACCTCCAGGCCCGCGAGCGGGAGCTCGCCGGTCTCACGGCCCGGCTTGCGTCGCTCACCGAGCTCGCGGAGGCCAGAACGGGTTACACCGAAGCGGCGCGCATGGTGCTCGCGCAGGCCAACGGCCACGTCGGTCAGCAGGGATCGGTCGCGGACTATCTCGAAGTCGAACCGAAGTACGAGCGCGCCGTCGAAGCGTGCCTCGGCGACCTCCTTCAGCACATCATCGTCGCGACGCATAAGCAGGCCGAGGCCGGGCTCGAACTGATCCGCCAGGAGAACGTCGGCCGCTGCGGGTTCGTCGTGCTGGAAGGTATCGAGGCCGGACACGAGCCAGCGCGACAGCCAGCGTTCCAGGGACTTGTGCCGGTCCGCGATGCGATCAGAGTGACGGGGCCTCATGCGGCGGCGATCCAGTCGGCGATTCCCAATGCGTGGATTGCCGCGGACCTGCATTCCGCCCTGGCCGCAGCCAGCGTTACGCCGCTGAGTGCGATTGCGACGCTGGCCGGGGAAGTCGTGCACGGTCGGGCGCTCGTGTCCGGAGGCGGCAAGGATGAAGGCCGCGCGATTCTTGGTATCAAACGCGAGATCAAGGAGCTGCGCGATCGGATCGCGGGCGAGGAAGCCGAGCGCGATCAGTCGGTGACCGACGTCGCGGCACTGGACACACGCGTTGTGCAGGTCTCCAATGCGCTCGCCGCGGTGAACGGGGATCTGCACAGGGAAGAGAAAGCGATTCTGGCTCTGGAGATGCAACTGCAGCGATCGGCGGACGATCTCGAGAGAGTCGCCAAGAAGGCAGAACTGGTTGCCATCGAACGCCGGGGAGCGGAAGAGCAGCGAGACGGGTTCGATGCGCGTCAGCGGGAAGCGCGCGAGTCGATTGCCAGGCTCGATCAGGAACAGCGGGCGGCTGATTCCCGCTTGTCGCAGGCGCAGCACCGGCTTGGCGATGCGCGAGAAGCGCAGCAGGCGCTGGCGCGCCGCGCCGCTGAGGCCAAGGCGTCGTACGCGACGCAGGTCGAACGTGCAGCGGCGCTGCAAGCGGAAGTTGCGAGGCTCGAAGAGGGTTGTCGCGAACTCGAAGAGCGCGTGAAGGGTTCCCAGGCGAGCCTGACGGAACTTGATCGTCAGCGTGAGACGCTTCGCAGGCTCGTGGACGAGACGATCCTGCTGCTCGATGCAGACGGTGTTCGGCTGGAGAAACTGCGTGCGGAGGTTCGGCGCGCCGAGGACGCCGTCAACGAGCTTCGCCAGGAGGCCGATCGGCACGAATCGTCCATCCGCGATGCTCGCAAAGTTCTCGATGCGGCCCTCCAGGAGGTCGCCGAACTCGAGGTGTCGCGCGCCACGGCGGAAAGCCATCTGGGGCACCTTGCGGAATCCTGCCTTGAGACGCTGCAGCTGACACTGGATGAAGTGGCGTCGGAGATGGAGCAGTCCCAGCCGCCGGTTGTTGCGTCCGTGGCGGACGCCGAGGACGAGACCGACGAATCAGAGGAACGGGAGGTTGCGGTCATCGCGGAGTCTGCTTCACCCGAGGAACATATCGCCAGTCTCCGGCGGAAGATCGATCGGCTTGGTCCGGTCAACATGATGGCCATCGATCAATTTGACGAGCTCGAGACCCGGCACACCTTCCTGACGACGCAGCGGAAGGATCTCACCGATTCGATTCAGTCGACGAGCGATACGATCAAGAAGATCGACGAGACGAGCAAGGCGCGATTCCGCGAGGCCTTCGGAGCCATCAAGGAAAACTTTCAATTGACGTTCAGTACGCTGTTCGGCGGCGGTCATGCCACCCTGGCGCTGCTCGACGAGAACGACGTGCTGGAGAGCGGCATCGAGGTTGTTGCCTCGCCGCCAGGCAAACGGCTGCAAAGCGTGATGCTGCTGTCGGGAGGCGAAAAGGCGCTGACGGCCATCGCGCTGATGTTCGCCATCTTCAGATACAAACCGAGTCCGTTCTGCGTGCTCGACGAAATCGATGCGCCCCTGGACGATGCCAACATCGGCCGGTTCGTCGAGATGCTGCAGGGCATGCAGGACCACACCCAGTTCATCATCATCACCCACAGCCGGAAGACGATGGAAATCGCCGATCGCCTGTATGGCGTGACGATGGAAGAGCCTGGTGTCTCGAAGCTGATCTCGATCGAGCTGAACTGACCGATCGCTCAGGAACCTTTAGGGAGGCCCGTTCGTCAGTACTCCCATGCCCCGTCAGCCCTCAGCCCTTAGCCCTCAGCCCTTGAAGGCATGGCTGGTCATCGTGCCCATGCTGGGCGCTGTCGCCTGCGATGTTCAGGTCCGCGAGGGAAACGTCAAGCTTGGCGTATTTTCCGCCGAGGCGAAGCAGGAGTGGATACGGGAGTATCCCTTGCCCGCCGGGGGCGAGGTGGAGATCGCGAACCTCAACGGGCCCATCGAACTCACCATGGGACCCGCGGGTCCTCTCGAGGTGCGGATCGACATCAGGGCAAAGTCGCTGACCGAGAGCATCGCCAGAGAGATCCTGAACAAGGGCAAGATTGAGGAGACGGTATCGCTCGAACGGGTGAAGGTCGAGACGGTGGTTCCGAGAGGTATCCACGGGTCGTACGAAGCGCGCTACCAGGTCCGCGTTCCGCCTGGCGTCGCTGCCCAGGTTTCGACCACGAATGGATCGGTGAAAGCCGTCGGTCTCGCCGGCAAGCTGAAAGCGTCGGTGGTGAACGGAGCGGTTGAACTGACGGCGATCTCAGGGGCGCTCGATGCCGCGGTCGTGAACGGATCACTCGTGGTGAAGCTTGCGCAGGTGACGGCTCCGATACGGCTGGAGACCACCAATGGGCGGCTCACGCTGGAGCTGCCCAAGACGAGCCGGGCGGACCTCTCGGCGCGCGTCGTCAACGGCGGGTTGAGCGTGTCCGGGCTTCCCGTCGAGGAACCCGCCCAGCGGCGAATCAGGAATCTCGAAGCGATGCTGAACGGCGGAGGCCCGACCGTCGATCTTCGAACCACAAATGGGCGGATCAGCATCACCGGCACGGAATGAACGAAGACAGGGCAACCCGGTACCATCGGCTTGGGCGGCGCGCCAGCGCACTCTCGACGGTTGTGATGCCGGTGCTGCTCCTGGGGCTGATGTTCACCGGTGGCTCGACCGCGATCCGAGACTGGGCCGGGCGCATTGCGGCCCCACAGTCGCTCGTCATTGCGCTCTATGTTTTCGTGGTGTCGGTCATGGCCGATCTGGCGCTCCTGCCTCTCAGTTTCTACAAAGGTTTCGTTCTCGAGCGCCGCTACGGCCTGGCCGCACAGACCGCATTCGAGTGGCTCAAAGATCACGCGAAAGCCGTCCTCATTGGCCTTGCCTTTGCGGAGGCTGGCGCATCGCTCGTCTACTACACACTGCGCCGTTGGCCTTCAGAGTGGTGGTGGATTTCAGGGGTCGGCTATTCGCTTGTGGTACTCGCACTGGTGAATCTTGCGCCTGTTGTGCTGCTGCCGCTCTTCTTCCGATTCAAGCCGCTCGACAAGCATGCGTTGCGCGACCGGTTGACGGCGCTTGCGGCGAAGGCCGACACGAGGGTGATGGGCGTCTACGAGTGGCGGTTGAGCGACCGGACAAAGAAAGCGAATGCAGCCCTGGCCGGATTGGGGAACACGCGGCGGATCATGCTCTCCGACACGCTGATTGCAGACTACTCAGACGAGGAGATCGAGGTGATCCTCGCACACGAGCTTGCGCATCACGTGCATCTGGATATCTGGAAAGGAGTCCTGGCCGACGTGTCACTGGCGATGGCGGGATTCTATCTGGCACATCGCGCGCTTCAAACATTCGCGCCGTATTTCGGTCTTCATGGCGCGAGCGATCCGGCCGGCATGCCGATCGTCATCGTCGCCGGTGGAGCGCTCGCGTTGCTGTTGAAGCCGTTGATGAATGCGCAGTCGCGTCGCCACGAGCGCCGAGCCGATGCGTATGCGCTCCGGATCACCAGAAATCCCACGGCGTTCATTTCCGCCATCCGCCGCCTGGGCCAGCAGAACCTCGCTGAAGAAGACCCTTCCCGCCTGGTCCAGGCGTTGTTCTACACGCATCCCCCCATCAAGGAACGGCTGCGCGCTGCGCAGGAATGGTTGTAGGATATCCCGATGAACGAACTCGAGATGTTTTTTGGCGCGTGGGAACGCCAGGCGCAAGGCATCGCGAAGCTGTTGAAGGCGCTGCCTTCGGACAAGTACGACTTCAAGCCCGACCCCGGCGGCCGGTCGCTGGGCGAACTTGGCTGGCACCTTGCGGAAGGCGACGCCTACATGAGCTTTGGTGTCGAGTGCGGGAAGTTCGATTTCGGCATGAAGCCGCCGAATATGGAGCGGCCGCGCACGATCGAAGCACTGGCCCCGGGTTTCGAGCGCGTCCATCAGGAGGCGGTCGCCCGGCTTCGCAAGCTAAAGCCAGAGGATCTGGATCGTCAGGTCGTCTTCTTCAACGGCCAGCCGATTCCGATTCGATCGGTCCTGTGGGAGATGATCCTCGCGCACGGCACCCACCATACCGGGCAGCTCAGCCTGATGTGCCGGCTGTCGGGCGGTACCACTCCCGGACTGTACGGGCCAAATCGCGAGGATATGGCGGCGATGCGGGCAGCAGCTTCGCGCGCATAGCACGAGCGCGCCGCCTGTCTGTCTATCGCTTATTGACGACCAGCTCCCCGCGCATCTCCTTGCACCGTTCGTCGATCGCCAGGTTGCAGTAGATAGGGAAGCGGCCCGGTTGGTCGGCGCGGAACTCGAAGACGACGGTTTTGCCCGGCTCCACGCGTTTGGCGATTCGGTACTTGTCGATGGTGAAGCTGTGCGGGATGTCGTCGCTCGTCAGAGCAATCCTGACGAGGTCGTCCTGCTGCACGTCAAGCTGACCGGGGGAAAAGGCGTATTTGTGAGCGGAGACCGAAAACTTCTGCTCCCGGCCGCCTTCCTGCGCGAACGCCGCCCCAAACCCGAGCATGACGCCGAGCACGAGCGCCGTCCAGCGAAGCCGAGTAGCGGACGTCATGACGGTTCTCCTTACCGGGGGGGCTGGGTGAACCTGGACATTTGAAAATTGAACATTGAAACATTGCAGCAATGCAATGTTTCAATGTTCCAGTGTAGCAGTCTTCAATTCTTCGCGCTGCCGGCCGCCGCGCCTTCGTCCTGAAGGAGCGCCTTCCGGCTCAGGCGAATCTTGCCCGTCGGGTCGATGTTGATGACCTTCACGAGCACCTGTTCGCCTTCCTTCAGTTCGTCGCGCACATCCTTCACGCGGTGATTGGCAATCTCCGACACGTGCAGCAGGCCGTCGGTGCCTGGCATGATCTCGACGAACGCGCCGAAATCGGTGATCCGCTGAACCTTTCCCATGTAGGTCTTGTTCAGCTCTGCCGTCGCCGTCAGCTCCTGGATGATGCCGATGGCCTTCTGGGCGGCCGCTTCGTCGGCCGATGCGACGTTCACGCTGCCATCGTCCTCGACGTCGATCTTGACCCCCGTGCGCTCGATGATGCTGCGAATCATCTTGCCGCCTGGCCCGATCACGTCCCGGATCTTGTCGACCGGAATCTTGATGGTGATGATGCGCGGCGCGTAGGTGGAGATGTTCCCGCGCGGTGCGGTCAGGGTCTTCTGCATTTCGCCGAGAATGTGCATGCGGCCGCGCTTGGCCTGATCGAGCGCCTCCCGCATGATTTTGGCGGTAATGCCGGTCACCTTGATGTCCATCTGCAGCGCCGTCACACCCGCCGCGGTTCCCGTCACTTTGAAGTCCATGTCGCCGTAATGATCCTCGGCGCCCGCGATGTCCGAGAGGATGGCGTACTTGCCGCTCTTCTCGTCCATGATGAGGCCCATGGCGACACCCGCGACGGGCGCGCGCAGGGGAACGCCGGCATCCATCATCGACAGAGTTCCGCCGCAGACCGATGCCATCGACGACGATCCGTTCGATTCGAGAATGTCGGAGACCACCCGAATCGTGTAAGGGAAGGCTTCCTCGGCCGGCAGCACCGGCAGCAGCGCGCGCTCGGCAAGCGCGCCGTGCCCGACTTCGCGGCGGCCTGGGCCGCGCATGAACTGCACTTCACCGACCGAGAAGGGCGGGAAGTTGTAGTGCAACATGAACCGGCGGTAGGTCTCTCCTTCGACTGTCTCGATCTTCTGCTGGTCGTCTGACGTGCCGAGCGTCACTGTGACGAGCGCCTGTGTCTCGCCGCGCGTAAACACGGCGGAGCCGTGCGTGCGGGGAAGCACGCCGACCTCGGACCAGATAGGGCGGATCTGATCGAACGCGCGCCCGTCGAGCCGGACCCGGCGCTCGAGAATTTCATCCCGCAACACTTTCTCTTTCAGTTCCTTGAAGATGGCCTTGGCTTCGACCTTGCGCTGGACCTCTCCCTCCGGGATGGACCCGACAAGGCTGGCAAGTACCTGATCGACGGTTCCATAGTTCTCCAGCTTGTCCTGGATACGCATGGCGTCGCCGAGCGGAATCAGGACTTTCTCTTCAACCTCGCGGTAGAACGCGTGGTTGATTTCCTTCTTCGGAACCTCGCGCTTCTTCTTGCCGGCGTCCTTCGCGAGCGCGTCGATCATGTCGACGATCTTCCTGATCGCGTCGTGACCGGCCTCGAGCGCCTGCACGATGTCTTCTTCGCTCACTTCCTTCGCGCCCGCTTCCACCATCACGAGGCCGTCTTTGCTGCCGGCAATCACCAGGTCGAGGAGGCTCTTGCGGCGCTGCTCGTATGTCGGGTTGATGACGAACTGTCCATCGACCTGTCCGACCCGCACGCCCGCGATCGTCTTCTGAAACGGAATGCTCGACAGCGCGAGAGCCGCAGAGGCGCCCGTGATGGCCAGCACATCGGGGTCGTAGTTCGCATCCGCCGAAAGCACGAGCGCGATGATTTGCGACTCATTGCGCCAGCCGGAAGGAAACAGCGGGCGAATCGGGCGGTCGATGACGCGGCTCGTCAGCACTTCTTTTTCCGACGGTTTGCCTTCCCGCTTGAAGAAGCCGCCAGGGATGCGCCCCGACGCATAGGTGTATTCCTTGTAGTCGACCGTCAGAGGAAGGAAGTCGATCCCTTCGCGTGGGTTCGGCGACGCGCATGCGGTCACGAGGACGACGGAATCGCCCATCCGGACAATGACCGAGCCATCAGCCTGCTTCGCGAGTTTGCCGGTTTCGAGCGAAAGCGGGGTGCTGTTGATTTCAACTTCTCGTTTGTACATGTGTTCCTCAGGAATTCATCGGCGAGTGAGTGATAGGTGATTGGGTGATCGGGAGTTCCAGTTGGAGATTGGATTTCCTATCGCACAATCACCAATCGCACCGATCACAATATTTATTTGCGTATGCCCAGGCGGCGAATCAGGTCGGCGTACCGCTCTGAGTCCTTCCCCTTCAGGTAGTCCAGCAAGCGGCGGCGCTGGCCGACGAGCTTCAGCAGGCCCCTGCGCGAATGATGGTCCTTCGCATGGGTCTTGAAGTGCTCGGTGAGATAGCCGATGCGTTCGCTCAGGATGGCCACCTGGACTTCAGGCGACCCGGTGTCGGATTCGTGCGTGCGATACGAGGAAATGAGCTCTGTCTTGCGGTCCTTGTTCAATGCCACGAACGGTACCTCCGCGAACGGCCCAGTGGAGTGAGGCTCCCCAGTCCGCCGCAATGTGTTAACCCCAAAAGGGATATTTTATTCCAGTACGACGCCGGGATGCAAAAACCCGACGGGGCCTGCGGGTCGTTGCTCGGCGATCGCAATGAGATGGCCGTCCGGGTGGAGAAGGCGGACTCTGCCGGCGGAGGGGAAGGCCTGTGGACCCTCCAGGTGCGACGGGGAGATGAAACCGCCCTTCGCCGCCAGCGCGGCACCCTTTTCCGTCAGCACCAGCGCCGGGAGCCCAGGTAGCAGTCGATTCAATGGGATGACCTTCGCCGCGGCCTGTTCGGGATGCCGATCGAGCACTTCCAACGACACCGCGGAATCGATCGAAAAATCTCCGCTTCGCGTCCTGACGAGGGCGGTCAGGTGAGCACCGGTCCCCAGGCGCTCACCGATACCATGCGCGAGCGAACGCACGTAGAACCCCGCCGAGCACACGAGCCTCAGCCGGAGACGCGGTCCGTCCCACTCGAGGATCTCCAGTTCGTGCGCGGCGACCTCAGACGGCTGGAGCAGCACAGGCGCCCGCCTCCGGGCGAGGTCGTACGCGCGGTCCCCGTCGATCTTCTTGGCAGAGAACGATGGAGGCTGCTGCAGATGCGCGCCGCGGAAGGCCCCGACAGCCGAGTCGATGTCGCCTCTGGCCAGTTCGGACACGCGCCGCGGCGACGGCGGTTCGACGATGTCGCCTGCGCGATCGTAAGTCGTTGTGCTGACGCCCAGCTCTATCTCGGCCTCGTACTCTTTTTCCGCGCTGGACAGGAACTGGGCGAGGCGTGTCGCGCGGCCGAGTACGAGCGGCAGGACGCCAGATGCCAGAGGATCCAGCGTTCCCGTGTGACCGACCTTGATCGTCGATCTCCTTTCGTCCATCGTCGATCGTCCGATGACGCGGCGCGCGACAGCGACGATGTCGTGTGAGGTCGGACCGGGCGGCTTGTGGACGACTAGGACGCCGTCAGGGAACGACACATCTCCTCGATCAGACGCTTCCGGATCTCGGGATAGGGCCCGGTCATCGAGCAGCCCGCGGCATTCTTGTGGCCGCCGCCGCCGAACGCTTTCGCCACGCGATTGACGTCGACGCTGCCTTTCGATCGCATGCTGATTCGATGGCTCTCGCTCGTGACCTCCCTGAAAAATGCCACGGCGTCGATGTCTTTCACGGTGAGCGGCAGGTTGATCAGGCCATCGGAATCGTCGGACGTGGCGCCGCAGTCGGCAAGCATCTTCAGACTCAGGTGCGACAGGGCCAGGCGCCCGCCTGCTTCGAGGTCGAGACTGTGCAGCACGGCACCCATCAGGCGGAGGCGCCCGAGCGTGCTGCTGTCGTACACCGCGCGCGCGATGGCTTCGGGCCTGGCACCCGCCTCGGCGCAGCGCCGGCAGATGTCGAAGGTCGCCGGTGTCATGTGTCCGAAATGAAATCCGCCTGTGTCGGTCATGATCGCGATGTAAATGTGTGTCGCGATCTCGGGCGTCAGCTGCACGCCCAGCGCGTCAATCAGATCGAACACCATCTCACCGCATGCGGCGGCGCTCTCGTCGAACCAGTTGATACGGCCGAACATGGTATTGCCGGGGTGGTGGTCGATGTTGATGACGAACAGCTTTTCGAGCCCCTTGACGCCCGTGCGGGACAGGTCGCCACACTCCATGACAATCGCGGCGTCGAAATCTTCGCCGACTTCCGATGTGACCTCGATATCGTCTATGCCAGGGAACGCCAGAAACTGCGACGGCACGGGATCTCTGTCGACGATACGCACGGTTTTGCCGAGCGCCCGGAGAGCGTACGCCATCGCCATCTGCGACCCGATGGCGTCGCCGTCGGGTCGCATGTGCGAGATCAACACAAACCGGTGCCGCTCTCGAACGGCGTCCAGAATCTCTGTAAGTGTCTTATTTGCTGTCGTCATCGTCCGTCGCGTCGCCGGCCGGCGGGGCGCCCGCGTCGCCGATCTCCTGCAGCAGCTGCGTAATGCGGTCCTGGTGCCCGATCGACTCGTCGAAAACGAACGCGAGCTCCGGTGCGCGGCGCAGTCGCAGGCGCTGGCCTATCTGCCGCCGCATGAACGACGCGGCGCGATCGAGAGCCTTGCCGCTGCTCGTGCGGGCGGCCTGATCGCCAAGGGCTGTGTAGTACACGCGCGCGTGCTGCAGGTCCGGGCTCACCTGCACGCGGGTGATGGTGATGAATCCCAAACCAGGGTCGTGCAGGTCGCGCGCGATCATGCTGCTGACTTCTGCGCGAACCTGATCGGCGACTCTGTCCGGACGTGAACCCTGGCCCATAGGGTGAATCTGAAAGTAGAAAGTAGAAAGTAGAAACTGGAAAGTAAAGCCAAAAGTCGATTTACGCCGACACCGCCGCGATTCGCTCGACCGTAAAGACTTCGATGACGTCGCCGACCTTGGCGTCGTTGAATCGCTCGAAGGCAATTCCGCACTCGAGCCCGGATTTGACCTCGCTCACATCGTCCTTGAACCGCCGGAGCGACGAGATCTTGCCTTCGTGGACGACAGCACCGTCACGCAGCAGGCGCGCAGTCGTGTTCCCGCTTCGCGTGATGCGGCCGTCGAGGACAAGGCAGCCGGCGATCGTGCCGGCCTTCGGCACTTTGAAGATGTTCCGCACCGACGCCGATCCGAGCCGAACTTCCTTCAGCGTCGGTTCGAGCATGCCCGTCATCGCCTTCTTCATCTCGTCGGTCACGTTGTAGATGACGGTGTGATGCCGGATGTCGACTTCTTCGCGCTCCGCGATAGCTGCGGCGTTGCGATCGGGCCGCACGTTGAAGCCGATGACGATCGCGTTCGACGCGGATGCCAGCAGCACGTCGGATTCGTTGATGGCACCGACGCCCGAGTGGATGATCTTGACGCGCACCTTCTCGTCAGCAAGCTTCGATAGCGTGTCCGCCAGGACTTCCGCCGACCCCTGCACGTCGGCCTTGATGATGATCGGCAGGTCTTTCATGTTGCCTTCGGCGATCTGCTGCTGCAGCGACTCGAGTGTGAGGCGGCTTCCTTTGGCGCCGAGCGCCTTTTCCTTCGCCATGCCCTGCCGGTACGTCGCAATCTGCCGGGCCTTGGCTGCGTCGGTCATCGCCTGGAACGCGTCGCCAGGCTGGGGCAGTCCCGTCAGGCCGAGCACTTCGACTGGCGTTGATGGTGGAGCAGCCTTGATGGTGCGGCCGCGGTCGTCAATCAACGCGCGCACACGGCCGACGATCGGTCCCGCGATGAATGTGTCGCCCACGCGAAGAGTGCCGTCCTGTACCAGGATGGTCGCCACCGGACCGCGTCCGCGATCGAGCTTCGATTCGAGCACGGTACCCGATGCATTGCGCTTCGGGTTGGCCTTGTACTCGCCGATGTCGCTGACGAGCAGGATCATTTCGAGCAGCGTGTCGAGGCCGGTTTTTTTCTTCGCCGAGACCGGGACCATGACGGTCTGGCCGCCCCAATCCTCCGGCACGAGGTTCAGATCCGACAACTCTCGTTTCACTCGCTCGGGATCGGTGCCAGCCTTGTCGATCTTGTTGATCGCCACGATGATCGGCACGTTGGCCGCTTTCGCGTGATCGATGGCCTCGCGCGTCTGTGGCATGACGCCGTCGTCGGCGGCGACCACGAGCACGACGACGTCGGTCACCTTCGCCCCGCGCGCGCGCATCAGCGTGAACGCCTCGTGGCCCGGGGTGTCGAGGAACACGATGTCGCGGTTGGTGGCCGTGGTGACGTGGTACGCCCCGATGTGCTGCGTAATCCCGCCCGCTTCGCGCTCGGCCACTCGCGCCGTACGAATGGCGTCGAGCAGCGTCGTCTTTCCATGGTCGACGTGGCCCATGACGGTGACGACGGGCGCCCGTGTGACGACGTCTTCCGGCTTGATGTCTTCGGCTTCAACTTCGAGCATGTCCTGCTCGAACGTGCGCAGCTGTACTTCGGCGCCGAACTCGCGCGCGATCATTTGCGCCGTCTCGGTGTCGACGGTGCTGTTGATCGTCATGACCATCCGCTTGTCGAACAGTTTCTTCAAAACGTCCTTCACCCTCTGTTCCAGCTTGTCGGAGAGATCCTTCACCGTCATGCCTTCGACAAACGTGACTGTCCGGGTGACCGGAGGTGGTGCAACGGGCGCGGACGCCGACGGTCGCACTTCGCGGCGCTGTTCGTCCGGTCGTCGCGTCGCCGGCCGCATCGGTGGCGGCGTGAAGCGAGGCGCACCTGGACGCTGCTGGCCGACGCCGCCCGAAGGACGCATTCCCTGCGGCTGCTGAGGCCGCACGGGCGGCGTTGGCAGGGGACGCGGCCCGCCCGGCGTCTGCGGCCGCATCGTCGACGGATAAGACGGGCGAGGCGGAGCAGGCCGGGTCGAGATTCCGCCCGGGCCGCCTGGCTTTGCAAGATTGCCCGTTGCCGGCGGGCGCGGCTTCTCTGGTTCCTTTGGTCTCAGCCGCGACGGCGCGGGGCGCGTTGGCATCGCCGGCACCGACGACGTTCCTGGGGCCGATGGCTCTTCGATGCGAAGTCGAATGCTCGGCGGTACGATGCGACCAGGTGCGGGCGCCGCAGGCCTCGGCGCTGGTGGAGCGGCGCTCGGCTGCGCGGCGACCGGCACAACGGCAGGCCTTTCGAGCAATGGCGTGGCCGGTTGAGGTTCGGCGATCGGTTCGGCGACAGCTGCGGGCACTTCTTCGGGCTCCTCGCTTACCTGAGCGGGCGGAAGCGCCTGCTCTATTTCTTCTGCTACGGGCGCGGCAGTGGCCGGCTTCGCGGTCTTGACGAGGCGTGGCGGCGCCAGCGTGGGTGCCGCCGGTTTCGCCGGCTCTGGCTTCTTCAGCGTCGGCGCCGGTTTCTTGGGGCCGCCCTTCACGGGAGGTCCCTCTGCGAACATGTCTCCACCTGGCAGCGTGATGCCGCGGTCCTTTGCCAGGCGCTCGACGAACTGGCGCGCCACGACTTCTTCAATCGTGCTCGACGCGCTCTTCAGTTCGATGCCGTGCGCGCGCTTCAGCAACGCGAGCACTTCCTGGCTGCTCGTGTTGAGAAGTTCCGCGACTTTGTAGATACGGACGGTGGACAAAAGCGCTACTCCTTGATGGCTTCCTCGGACTCTGCGGGCGTCTCGCCGCGCGCCGCCGCGAGAATGCGCTCGGCGGTTTTCGCGCCGATGCCCTGCACTTCCGACAATGCTTCCACGCTGGCCGCCGCGACCTTTTCAGCGGAGTCGAAGCCGGCGTCGACGAGCTTCTTGATGGTCTTTTCGCCTACGCCGGGAAGCGCATAGGCTGCCACGGGTTCCTCGACTGCCACGACTTCTTCGGCTGCCGCCGCAACGGCCTCGGCCGGTTTGCTGGTGAGGCCGAGCATCTCTCTCGCTGCGGCGAGGGGGTCGGTCGTTTCACCGCCGGCGGGAACCTCGAACCCTTCGAGTTGCGCCTCGACTTCACGGCGTTTTTCTTCCTCGCTCTTGATGTCGATGCGCCAGCCGGTCAGTTTGGCTGCAAGCCGCACGTTCTGACCCTTCTTCCCGATGGCCAGCGATAGTTGCTTGTCCTCGACGACCACCTCGACGACGCGCTCTTTATCGTCGACGATCGACACGCGTTGCACCTTCGCCGGGCTCAGCGCGTTGGTGACGAGCGACACAGGATCGTCCGACCACTCGACGATGTCGATCTTCTCGCCTCGAAGCTCGCGGATGATGGCCTGCACGCGCGTGCCCTTCATGCCCACGCAGGCGCCCACCGGATCGACGTCGCGCTCGCGCGAAAACACGGCCACCTTCGCTCGATCGCCGGCTTCCCGGACGGCGCCGCGAATCTGGACCGTTCCGTCGTAGATTTCCGGCACTTCCTGTTCGAACAACTTCACGAGCAGCGCCGGATCGGTGCGCGAGAGTACGATCTGCGGACCCTTTGCGCTGCGGTTGACGCCCTTGATGACGGCCCGGAGCCGTTCACCGGGGGCATAGCTTTCTGCGCGCGACTGTTCCTTGCGCGGCAGGCTTGCCTCGATGCGACCGAGTTCGACCACCATGTCGCCGTTCTCGAAGCGCTTGACCGTTGCGTTCACGACCTCGCCGATGCGGCCGCTGTACTCGGCAAAAATGTTGTCGCGCTCCGCTTCACGGACCTTCTGAAAAATCACCTGCTTGGCGGTCTGTGCGGCAATGCGGCCGAGCACATCGGTGGGCTTGGGAAATTCGATTTCCATGTCCACTTCAGCTTCATCGCCGTACAGCTGCTGCGCTTCCTCGAGCGAGATTTCGGTGGCCGGGTTCGTCACCTCACGCACGATCTGCTTCACGGCGAACAGGTCGACCTGGCCGGTCTCCGTGTTGAAGCGGGTCTTCAGGTTCTCGGTGGTCTTGTAGTATTTGCGCGATGCGGTAAGGACCGCATCTTCGATGGCGCCGATCACGACATCGGCCTCGATGCCCTTTTCCTTGGCAAGCGCCTCAATCGTCTGCATCAATGGGTTTGACATAAATTTTAGAATTCCACCTCAAGCCGCGCTCGAGTGATGAGATTCAGCGGAATCAGCTGGCGCTTGCCCGGCGTCGTCTCGATGACGACCGCCTCCTGTTCGAGACCCTTCAACCGTCCTTCGAAGTGCTTCTGGCCGTCGACCGCTTCGGCGACGACGATCTTGGCGATTCGACCCGCAAAGCGCCGGTAGTCGGCTGGACCACGCAGCGGGCGGTCGAGACCAGGCGACGAAACCTCCAGGATGTAACGATGCGCGATCGTCTCTTCGACGTCGAGAATCGCGCTTACATCCCGGCTGACGCGCTCGCAGTCCTGAACCGTGACCGAGCCTTCTGCCGTCGCCGGGTGCGCCTCGTCGTCGGGCACGTCCACGAAGATCCGGAGCATCCAGCCCGCAGACTCACGCCGGAACTGGACGTCGAAGATCTCCAGGTTGTTCGAGCGGGCGACCCGCTCGGCGACGGCGCGAATCCGATCAATAAGCTGCGTAAACCACCCTCAAAAACAAAAAGTGGGCACCGGCCCACTTCAGGTCTTGCAGGCTCTTACGAACCTGAAAGTCTATCATACGGGATTTTCACCGACAACGGCCGCGTCGCGCACGAAAACGGGCCGCGCCACCAGGTCGTACTCGCGAGATCCCACGATTTCGGCCTCAAGCAGCGTGCCCGGCCGCAACGACGCTGTATCGATATCGGTCAGGTAAACCACCGCATCGATGTCCGGCGCCTGGCCCATCAACCGGCCCCGCCACACCAGCTCATGCTCGGGCGACGGACCGTCAATCATCACCTTGACCTGCGTCCCGAGGCGCTTCTTCTGCGCTCGTGAGACGATGCGCTTCTGTTCGGCCATGAGCGCGTTCCGGCGCCGCGTCTTGACGCTCGTCGGGACGTCATCGACCAGGTCGTGCGCCGTCGTGCCTTCCTCGTGGGAGTAGGTGAACACGCCCACGTGGTCGAAGCCGACGCTCCGGACAAAATCCAGAAGCATCGCGAAGTCTGCGTCCGTTTCTCCGGGAAACCCCACGATGAACGTGGTGCGCAGCGCGACGCCCGGTACCCGCGCCCGGATTCTGGCAAGGAGCAGCTCGTATCCCCGGCCGGTGCCCGGCCGCTTCATCCGACGCAGGACGTCATCCGATGCGTGCTGCAAAGGCAGATCGATGTACTTGCACACCTTGTCGCACGCCGCCATCGCATCGAGGATGTCGTCGGTGATCGTCGTCGGGTAGAGGTAGAGCAGTCGAATCCAGTCGATGCCATCGACCTCGTTCAGCTCTCGAAGAAGCTGTGGAAGGGCGGCGCCGTAGCCTGCGTCCCGTCCGTAGAAGGTCGTATCCTGCGAAATCAGGATGATTTCCCGGATGCCTCGCGCGGCGAGCGCGCGCGCTTCCCGCACGATCTCGTCGACCGGCCGGCTGCGGTAGTGGCCACGCAGCGTCGGGATGATGCAGAACGAGCACTTGTAGTCGCAGCCTTCGGCAACCTTCACGTACGCGAAATGCCGGGGCGTCGCAAACACGCGAGGCGAGTCGGCGTCATACAGGTAGGTGGGAAGGCTCTGGGCTTTCGGCTTTGGGCTCTGGGCCTGGCCCACGAGCTGCAACGGGATGACGCTGCGACGGGTGTTCTCGATCGCGCCGACGATTTCCGGAACATCCCCTGTGCCGAGCACCGCGTCAATCTCCGGAATCTGCTGCTTCAGTTCGTCGCGATAGCGCTCGCCCAGGCAGCCGGTCACGACCAGGCGTTTGCACCGGCCGTGCTTCTTGAATTCGGCCAGCTCCAGGATCGTGTTGATCGATTCTTCCTTGGCCTTGTCGATAAACGCGCAGGTGTTGACGACCAGGACGTCAGCGTCAGCCGGATCGGCCGTCAACGTGTGGCCGCCCTCCTGCGACAAGCCCATCATGACCTCGGAGTCGACGAGGTTCTTGGGGCAGCCGAGCGACACGAAACCTACTTTCATAAATGTTCGATTGGGCGATTGGTGAGTGGGTGATAGGAATGGCGGCCGCAAATCATTCACTCACCTGCAAATCACCCAGTCACCTATCACCAAGTCTCCAATATCTCAAGGCGTCACTCTGTACATCATACGTGGGAAGGGCGTTGCTTCGCGGACGTGCTCCAATCCGCAGATCCACCCGACGACGCGTTCGATGCCCATGCCAAAGCCCGCATGCGGTACCGACCCGAATCGCCGCAGATCGAGGTACCACTCGAAGGCCTCCTGCGGAAGGTTGTGGTCCTTGAGGCGCTGCAGCAGCACGTCGTAGCTGGCGAGGCGCTGGCTGCCGCCAATAATCTCGCCGATTCCTTCGGGAGCCAGCACGTCGACGCAGAGCGCGAGCTCGGGCCGGAGAGGATCCGGTTCCATGTAAAACGGTTTCACCACTGCGGGATATCGATGGATCGCCACCGGCCGATCGAAATGCTGGGACAGGATGGTTTCGTCTGTTCCGCCGAGATCCCCGCCCCATTCGAACGGTTGTCCCTTGTCCTGCAGAATCTTCACAGCCTCGTCATACGAGATGCGGGGAAAAGGCGGCTGAACTGCCTCGAGCCTGGACGTGTCGCGCTCGAGGACCTTCAGCTCGCGGCGACGTTTCTCGAGCACGCGTGACACGACGGCGACGACCAGTCCTTCGGCGAGGTTCATCACGTCATCGAGGGTGGCGTAGGCCATTTCCGGCTCGACCATCCAGAACTCGGTGAGGTGCCGCCGGGTCTTGGACTTTTCCGCGCGGAAGACCGGACCGAAGTTGTACACGCGGCCCAGCGCCATCGCGTTGGCTTCTGCGTAGAGCTGTCCGCTCTGCGTAAGGAAAACCTTCTGGTCCTCGAAGTAGTCGACCGGAAAGAGCGTGGTCGTGCCCTCGCACGCGGCCGGCGTGAAGATGGGGGTGTCGGCGAGGATAAAACCGCGATCGTTGAAGAAGTCGCGGACCGCCGTGATCACCTCGTGGCGCACGCGCAGGATCGCGTGCTGCCGCTCGGAGCGGATCCAGAGATGACGGCGATCGAGAAGAAAGTCGACGCCATGTTCCTTGGGAGTGATGGGATAGTCGGTCGAGCCGCTCACGATCTCGAAATCCTGCACGTCGAGCTCGAAGCCGCCCGGTGCCCGGCTGTCCGCGCGCACGTTGCCATGGACGATGATCGCCGTCTCCTGGGAGAGGTGATCGGCCTGCTTGAACTTTTCGTCGCCGACGGTGGCTTTCGAGACGATCGCCTGGATGAAGCCGGTGCCGTCGCGCACGGACAGGAAGTGAATCTTCCCGCTCGATCGGCGGTTGTGCAGCCAGCCATGGATGACGACGTGCTGGCCTTCGTGCCTGGCGATGTCTTCGATATAGGCGTTCATGAGAAGCTCTCGAGCCTCTTGCGGGCGCGTGCGCACCGCTCCAGCACGTTGGCGGCGCCGTCTGTGTTCCGTACCTCGTACATCAAAACTCCATCGTATCCGATCTTCTCGAGCTCCATGACGGTAGCGGCCCAGTCGATGCTGCCTTCGAACGGCACGAGGTGATCATCCTTCTGGCCCCGGTTGTCGTGGATGTGCGTCGTCATCAGATACTCGGACGCAACCTCGATGGCCTCGGCGGTATCCCCGAGGAGGTGTGCGTGGCCCACGTCCATGCAAAGGCCGATGTCCAGTCCGTCGAGATCGTGCTCGAGCATGTCGACGAGCACGTGCGGCCTGGACAGCGCGTTGTCCATCACCTCGAGAGTCAGCGTGACGCCAAGCGGCTCTGCGGAATCGTAAATGTGCTCGATGGTCCTCAGCGCCGCGTCGCGGTTGTTGTCGCCGGAACCGGGTCGCTGCGCAAGGGGAAGGCCCAGGTGCAGCACGAAGTACTTGAACGGCACGTCGCGGGCCAGCGCGAGCGCCGCGTCCATTTCATGCAACGTCTCTTGCCGGGCATTGAGATCGCGCGCGGCCGTCGAATAGGCGCGGCCCCACCTGTTGTCCACGAGCGAGTCCACGATGGGCGCGTGAACGGAATGCAGCTGGATGCCGGCCTCCCGCACCCACTCACCGAGCAACTTGTTACAGGCCGTGTCGTGGTAGTCAAAATGCGATCGCGTGGCGAAGACCTCCAGGCACTCGAAGCCGCGCGATGCCATTTCGACCAGATGCTCCCGCCGCAATCGCTCACCGTGGTACAGATGCGTGGACACGCCGAATTTCCGCATCAGCCTTCAATCACCAACAAAGAAAACCACTAAGGTCAGAACCCGTCAAGAAACGAACCTCCCAAGGCACAAAAGATCTTCGTGTTCTTGGGTGGCTCCTTTCTTCGTGCCTTTGTGTTCCGAGATCAGATCTGTTCTATTCAGTTCACCGCAGTTGCTCAATCATGCCGCCGAGAATCTCGCGCAGGCGTCCGAAGCGTGGATAGCGCTCGAGGTTCGCACGCACGTAGCTGAGCGTGCGCGGGATGTACTGAATGTAGACGGGGTTGCTGCGCGACGTCGTTTGGTGGCCGAACGTGCCAAGCGCCTTCAGGTTGCGCTGAATCGACATCAGGTCGAAGCGGCGCCGGAACTCCACGGCGGCAGCAGGGGCGGCGGCTTTCTCGCCGCGCAACTTGAGGAATCCGTGGATCAGCGTGTCCACGCGGTCTTCCGACAAATCGACGTACGAGTCGCGCAGCAGGGACGCAAGGTCGTACGTGTCCGGGCCCATGCGTGCATCCTGGAAGTCGATGACGTAGAGCCGGCCGTTGTGCAGCATCAGGTTGCGGCTGTGATAATCGCGGTGACACAGCACGCGCGGCTCGCCGGCCAGTTCGTCGGTAATCGATGCCCACTCCTGGTCGAGCGCATTGCGGACCGCCGATGAGACGTCAATGCCGCGATACGCGCCGATGAAGTGCTTCACGAAAAAATTCAGCTCCCACAGCAGCTTGTCCCGATCGAATGCGATGCCGAATGGCAGGAACTCGTTCGATTCGAGCTGCTTTCCTCGATGCTGCAGTCGATCCACCAGCTCGACCGCCTGTGTGTAGAGCGCGTCGTGCTCGATCGGCTGCGTAACGCCCATGTGGGCCTGCAGCGTTACATCACCCAGGTCTTCGAGGATCAGAATGCCGAGATCGTCTGCATGGCCTGCGATAGTCGGGACCGGCAAAGGGATGCCGGTCAGCAGCCGGTAGACGTTGACGAACGGCAGCGCGTCGAACGTGAACGGCTCGTCATAGACGGCGAGAACCACCGGGGGATTGTCGGGTCGCATCACCCGGAAGTACTGCCGGGTCGAGGCGTCGCCGGTCAGCGGCACCACACGCACCTGCGGCCCAGCCAGTCTGGCCCGCTGCAGGGCTTCGTCGATTCGTTCGCGCGTGTCCCGCATGGCGGCAGGCCGGTCATTCATCGTTTAACTCCGACACGACGAGTTCCTCTCCAGATTGAATGATGGCGCAGTTTTGAAACGAGCGGCCCGCAGGCACATGGACGCCGTCTGCCACGATACATCGCTCGAGCGTGACGCCCGCCGAGACCTCGACGTCATCCCATAGCACCGACTCGACGATCCGCGCGGAAGGATCCACGCGCGATCCGCGGCCGATGTGCGGCGAAGCGACCCCTTCGATGCTGCCGATCGACAGCGCCGTGTTCAAGTAGCCGGCCGGCGTCCCGACGTCGTAAAAGGGAGCATCGGCGAGAAACGCGCGGACGCTGCCACGCTGCTCGGCGATCAGGCTTCGATACACGCCGCCGACGCTTTCTGCCGGCTCGTCCTCTGGTAATGCGGCGAAGACCGATGAATTCGCGATCTGAACGCCGACGAAGTGATACTTCGCGGCAGGTGATCCGCGCGGAGCAAAACCGTACACGATGCCTCTGGAATCGGTGACGACGCCCCCATAGCGCTCCGGCCAGCTGTTGGGAATCACGGCCATCGTCACCAGGGCACCGCTGCTCGCGTGTTGTGCCGCGAGCGCCGTGAGGTCGACGTCGCAGAGCGTATCGCCGTTGACGATGAAGAAGACGTCGCCGTTGACCAGAGGCAGGGCCTTTCGCGGCCCGCCGGCCGAGCCGAGCACATTCGGCGCCTCCCAGGAATATCGCACCTGCACGCCGATGTCGCTGCCATCACCGACGCACGCCGCAATCGTTTCAGGCAGGTGGTGAAGATTCACCACGCAATGGCGCACATCGTACCGGCGAACATATCGGAGAATGCGAGAAATGAGCGGTTGCCCTGCGATGGGAACGGCGGGCTTTGCCCGCACCGAGGAGAGTGGCCGCAGCCTGGTACCGAGTCCGGCCGAGAGGATAAGCGCTGAGCGTTCCAGTTACGGTTCCTCGAAGAGCATGTCGGTCACAGGCAACCCGTGGCGCTGACAGTGTTTCACGAACAGCCCGCGGTATGAATCGAGCACATAGTCGGCGGGCATCCTCGCCAGCGAAGCGGCCATCTTGTGGATGCCTTCCTCACTGCCCTCGATCTCGACGAAAGTCCCAACTGGCGTTTCGTCGACGGCGACAATCACGTCCTCGTGAGCAAATTCCTCGCGATACTTCTGATAGCGAAACCATACGCGGAAGCCCAGCTCCTCGAGTACTCTCAGCAACAGCAGCCCGTCGCCGACGACCGTTTCGAGCTCCTCGCGCAGCTTCATCGACGATTCCTGCACGGGGCCTTTGAAGGTCAGGAGCGTTTTTCCGCATTCCATGCGCACGCGAAGCACGCAGCGGCGGCTGAAGAGTTGGTCGTCCGAGGTGTCGAGCAGGCAGTCTTCCTGAAGCCGCCGCCCGCGCAGTGGCTCGGCGCCGGCCGCAAGAATGGCAGTTCGGGCTTCCTCCGCATCGCGAAAAGCGAGCTTGACCTCGCGCTCCATGATGGCAGCCATAGGGAGGGGATTATGTCAGTTTTCGGTTAACTTGAAACTAGAAACTGGAAACTGGAAAGTAACTTCAAAACTTACTTTCCAGTTCCTAGTTCCCAGTTTCAAGTTACACGGATTCTGTATGAAAGTCCCTTAAGCGTGGGCTTTCCCACGTCCTTCCCAAACAGCAGAACCTTGTGCGTGCTGCCGAGCCCGCCGGGCAACAGCAGGGTCTTCAGCGCAAGACGGCGCTGCATGGCCGAAGGCTCGAACGACTGATCCAGCGCCATCATCTCGTCCAAACCTAATCCCAGCATGAAGTAGGTCTGATCGAGACGGCCGAGAGACTCGAGGCCGGCCTGTTCGCCAGCTCTCGTGACGGCGGTGAGGTCGACATGCGCCGTGATGTCGCAGTCGCCCGGAGTCTGCAGGACCTCGGCGAATGTCGTGTGCGATTTGAAGGTCGTCAGCGTGCCTGCAGAGTGCGACGCTCCGTAAAGCTCCTCGGCGCTGTGCCCGTAGTCGATCACCATCATGAAGCCCTTCTCGAGCGAACGCGCGGCAGTGCCGACCCAGTCTTCGGCGGCAAGGTTGACCTCTGCGCGCCAGCCCTGATGCATTTTGGCGCCGGCGCGCGACAGGTAATCGGAGATGCGCGGTGTCGACAGCGTCTCAAGGTACTCGACGAATTGCCCGTCCCGCTCGTCGACGAAGATCTCGCGCAGGCCGGCGTCCGTCATGGTGACGGCGTGAGTGGGAAACGCGTCCAGGAGCTCGTTGGCGAAGATAACGCCGTAGACGTGTTCCGGCAGCTCGGCCGAGCTGTGCACGAGATGCGACGCATGATCGCCAAGCGTTGCGCGCTGGGCGCTTCTCGCCGCGGCCGATCGTTCGACGAGCGAGAGCCGGATCGACGCGTAGAGATCTGGATCTGTGCGCTGAAGGGCGTCGAGAACATCCTTCGATAACCGCCCGTTGCCGCTGCCGGCTTCGACGAGGTCGACGGCTTCAGGCTTCGGGCTTTGGGCTTTGGGTCCGATCAAGCGAAGCATTTCGGCGATCTGCTTGGCGAGCAGTTCGCCGAATACGGCTCCGACATCGACGCTCGTAAAAAAATCGCCCGCGCGTCCAGTTCGCTGGGCCGCGCGGGCGTAGTAGCCAAACTCGGGCTGGTAGAGTGAGAGGTCCATGAACTCTGCGAAGCTGATCGGTCCGCTTTCGCGGATCCTTTCACTGATCAGCTGGCGGAGAGGATTCATGGCTTCGGACTCCGGGCTCCGGACTCCAGGCCCAAAGCCTGAAGCCCGAAGCCCGAAGTCCAGAGATTACTGCTTCCGCACCGTCACGAATTGTTCCTCGCCGTTACGAAGAATCAGCATGCCGACCGCCCGGCCCGCCGGTACTGCGCGCAGCGCCTGACCGGCTTCGCTCGCGTTCGATACCACCTGCCGGTTCACCTGCAGGATCACGTCGTTCGGCCGGAGCCAGCGCGCCGCCGGACTGTCCGGTTCGACCTCGGTGATCACGGCGCCTCTGGTGCCGGCCGGAATTTCCAGCCGGCGCGCTACGTCGGGCGTGATGTTGTTGAGCGTGATCCCGAAACCCGCTCCCGTGTCATCGGGTGTTGTGTCGTTGCGCGACTGACGGTTGGTTTCGCTCTCGAGGTCGAGTTCTTCGACCTTCACGTTCAACGTGTGATCCTTGCCGTCGCGCTGCACTTTCACGGGTACCGTCGTGCCCGGAGCGGTGCGCACCACTTGCTGCACCAGATCATCGCTCTTCACGACTGGCTTGCCATTGAACTCGACGATCACGTCACCCGGCTTGATACCGGCGAGCGCCGCGGGGCCGCCCGCAGGAACACTCGACACCAGGGCGCCTTTCCGTTCCTTGAGGTTCAGTGCTTCGACCTCTTCAGGCTGAATCGCCCTCACCAGGACGCCGATCCGCCCGCGTGTGATCTTGCCCGACCGAAGTCCCGGCAGCACCTCGCGCACGGTGTTGATCGGGATGGCGAACCCGATGCCGATGTTGCCGGCGCCGCCGCCGAGCATGTTCTGGTTGCTGTAGATGGCCGTATTGATGCCGATGACCTCCCCGCGGACATTCAGCAGCGGCCCGCCGGAGTTTCCGGGATTAATCGCCGCGTCGGTCTGCAGCACATTCGCTGAACGCTGTTCCGCGACGGGGAACGAGCGCTGGGTCGCACTGACGACGCCCACGCTGATGGTGTGCGCGAGCCCGAACGGATTGCCGATCGCCATCACCCAGTCGCCGGGCTCCATCAAACTGGAGTCGCCAAACTTCGCCTCTGACAGAGGACGGCTGGGCTTCTCGGTGAGCTGAATCAGCGCGCTGTCTGTCAGCGGATCACGTCCGACCACTTTGGCGGCGTAGTAGGAATCCTCGTCGTCGAAGAACTGCACCTCGATCTTCGTGGCGCCTTCCACGACGTGGTTGTTCGTCAGGATGTAGCCTTCCTTGTTGATGATGAAGCCCGACCCCGCGGCCCTGGTCGTTTGTTCGCGCGGCTGCCGCCGCTGCTGTGGAGCCGCGCCCGGGCCCCCGCCGCCGAAGAAGCGTTCCAGCAGGTCGTCGCTGCCTGGCGCACCGAAGAATTCGCTCAGGTCCTGAGTCCGCTGCCGCGATTCGGTGCGGATGCTGACGACCATCGGCGATGCCAGCTTCGCGATGTTGCGGAAGGTGGTGGCGTCGACCGGCCCGCCGAGCGGGGCGCTGTTGGTCGCCGGAATGGGCATCGTCTGTGCGGAGGAGGCGGGCGTCAGGTCGAGCCGTGAGGCGATGACCATGCCAACCACCAGAGACGCGACAGCGATGAGGACGACGTAGAACGCCGTCGTTTTGCGAGAAGGAGCGGAGTCAAGCCAAGACATATGAAGAACCTCCGAAATGAAGCGCGTTCGCGCCGGTCTACAAGAGTTTCACAATCTCGGTCTGCGCGGGACCTGTCACACGCGCCTCGCGCTGGCCGTAGAAGACGTTGATTTCCGTACGCACGCCGAACGAATCGAAATACAAGCCCGGCTCGATGGTAAACCCAGTGCCGGGCAAAAGCCGCCGGTCATCATGGCTTTCGTAGTCATCCATGTGCACACCGTTTCCGTGCACCTCGCGCCCGAGGCTATGGCCGGTGCGGTGCAGCATCCAGTGGCCGTAGCCCGCCTGCTCGAGCACCGATCGGGCCGCACGGTCTACCTGCCAGCCTCGCAAGTCTCGCTGGCTGCGGGCCGACTCGTCCGCCAGCGCAGCGGCTGCATCACGGGCTTCGCAGATGGCTCGAAACGCCCGGACCATCTCGTCGGGGATTGTCTTCCCAGTAAACCCCACCCATGTAATATCGGCATAAACCGCGTTCGGGTCGCCTTTCTTCTTTCCCCAGAGGTCGAGCAACAGCAATTCGTTCGCCCGAATCGATCTCGTCCTGGTTGCTGACGGGAGATAGTGCGGATCGCTCGCGTTCTCTTGCGCCGCGACGACCGGAGGGGCATCGCTCACGAGCCCTTCATCGGTGAACCACTCGACCATCTGCTGCTGCACGTCGAACTCGGTCAAGCTTTCTCCATTGCGGAGCTTCCTGGCGGCAAACTCGAACGCCCGATCTTTGATCCTGTAGAGTGCCAGAGATGCGTCCCGGTGAGTGGCGAGCGCATGGTCGTCCCACACGGCCTCGAAGCGCTGCACGAGATCGCCCGACGACTGCACTTCGACACCGCGCTTGCGAATCCATTCAATCGTGCCGGCGTCGATGCGGGATATGTACGGGATCGCGCACTCACGCGAGTACTCCATTGCGATGGTCTTCATCCCCTCCAGCAGCCGGGTGAGCTCGGCATCCAACTGCTCCCGTCCCGCGTACGCCGCTTTGTGGCCGGGCAGCGCGTCGAGTGTCTTCCGCTCCATCGCGTGCACCAGGCCCTTCGGTTCGCCTGTTGCCGGCACCAGATAGAACCAGCGCCGCGTCGTCATCTTGGTCCCGTTGGAAGTTCCGACCAGGCGCGCCGCAATCGGATTCGACCCGTGAAAATCGTACAACAGCCAACCGTCCAAACCCTCCGCCCTCAGCGACTGTTGAACGGCTCCGATGTCCATTGGCATCAAAAATCAGTATAGCCGTTCCCCTTACTTGGACGTGTTCAGCGGGGGGATGGTTTGGACAGGGAGTGCGTATAATTGAGGGATGCGCAGAGTTTCATCATTGACGGCCGCGGGCCTCTTCGTGGCGACGGCGTTTGCCGCCGCCCAGGCACCGGCCCAGCCGCCGGTCCAGCCCCAGGACGGCTCGGCACAGGCGCCGGAAGTGACGTTCCGAGTCGAGGTGAACTACGTCGAGGAAGACGTGCGCGTTGTCGACCGCAACGGGAATTTCGTGCGTGGTCTGAAGCGCGAAGACTTTCTGCTGACGGAAGACAACAAGCCGCAGAAGGTGAATACGTTCGGCATGGTGGACATTCCGCTCACGCCGGTTCGCCGGCCCTTGTTCATGGGTCCCGATGCCATGCCGATCGAACCCGACGTCGCATCGAACGAACGGGTGATGGATGGACGGCTGTACCTTCTTTTGCTCGACGACTACCACACGGCCGCGCTCCGCTCGCAGAACGTGAAGAACCTGGCGCGGCGGTTTGTGCTCGAGAAGCTCGGCCCGAACGATCAGGCGGCGGTTGTTCCGACGAGCGGCCTGCTCAGCGGCTCGCAGGACTTCACACAGAATCGCCGGTTGCTGGTCGAGGCGATCAACAACTTCATCGGTCAGAAGCTCCCATCTGCAGCGGTCACGAAGACCGAGGCACGCGCTCGAGACGAAGCCAGTTCGCGGGCGCTCAGCGACGCCGAGGAGCCCGAGCAGATCACGCCCGAGAACCGCTATACCGAAGACATGGATGCGCCGGAGCGCACCTATAAGGCGCGCGCCGCGCTGAACTCGCTGCGCAACATCGCGGAATGGATGTCGGCAATCCAGGGGCGGCGCAAGGCCATCATCTACATCAGCGAAGGCGTGGACTACAACATGTACGACATGTTCGTGGGCTCGCGTCCCGAGATCTTCAATTTCGAAAACTTCAACATGATCCAGCAGGAAACCTGGGACACGATTCACGCGGCGTCCAGGAGCAACGTGCAGATTTATCCGGTGGATCCGCGCGGACTCACGAGCATGGCGCAGGAGAACATCGAGATGGGCGGGCTGCCGCTGCTGGCGCTCCACCTGGGTCCCGAATCTCTCAACCAGGAACTGCAGACCTCGCAGATGAACCTTCGGCAACTCGCCGAGGAAACCGGCGGAGTCGCCGCCGTCGGCACCAACGACATGAACAGGGCGTTCGACCGCATCGTGCAGGAGAACAGCTCGTACTACGTGCTCGGTTACTACTCGTCGAATGAAAAGCGCGACGGCAAGATGCGCAATATCAGCGTGAAGGTGAACGGTTATCCCGACGCGCAAGTCACGTATCGAAAGCGGTACGCGGCGGCGCGCGGCAAGGCTCCCAGGAACACGGCCGCGGGCAAGCCCGTCGATCCGGCTGCAGGGCTGACCGCCGAACTGATGAGCGCCATGGCGGCGCCGTTGCCGATGACGGGCATGCAGCTTCGCCTCCAGGCGGTTCCACAGAAGGGGACGGGCAAGAACGCGAGGCTCCGAGTGATCGTCCAAACTTCTGGAAAGGATCTCGTGTTCAAGGAGAACAACGGCGTCTTCAGCACGAAGCTGTCGTTCTCGATAGGCGTCTTCAATAAGCAGGGCAAGCCGGTATTCACCGAGCGGCCGGATGCCGACCTGAATCTGCGCCCGGAATCGCATGATCGCGTCAGGCAGAACGGCGTGCGCGTGGTTCGGCAAATGTCGGTACCGCCCGGGCGGTACCAACTTCGCGTCGCAGCGCAGGACAGCTCGAAAGCGAAACAGGGCACGGCGATTCTCGACATCGATGTGCCCGACTTCACGAAACCCGATATCGCCATCAGCGGCGTTGCGCTGACGAGCTCGGCCGACCGATCGGTGCCAACCGGGAGCAGCGCGGACGTGATGACGTTCGAGGGCGGGTTGCCTGCGCCTCCGTCGACGCTGCGCGACTTTCCTTCGAACACCGAGCTTGCGGCCTTCGTCGAGGTGTACGACAACAAGCCGACACCAGCTCATCGAATCGACGTGACGGCGACCGTGAAGGCCGACGATGGCCGTGTCGTGTTTACCAACAGTCAGGACTACTCGACCGAGGAACTCCATGGCGCAGCCGGCGGATTCGGGTATTCGGTGCGTATGCCAATGACGGGATGGACGCCGGGACTGTATGTGCTCACGATCGATGCGAAGTCGCGCATCGGGAATCAGGCTCCCATCTCCAAAGTCATTCAGTTTCAGGTGAATTGAGCATGAAACGTTTCATCACGCTCCTGATGACGCTTGGGGCAGCGGTGCTGGCTCAGGCCGCCCAGGCTCCTGCGATTACGTCCATCGCTAAAGGGGACATGAGCGGCGTGCAGACGGCGCGCCAGGTCACGGTCCGCACGCTCGCCGAGTGGCAGAAGCTGTGGAAGGAACACGCGCCGGAAGAGAAGATGCCTGCCGTCGACTTCACCACACGCATGGTCGTCGGTATTTTTCTGGGATCGAAGCCGAGCGCCGGGTATGAAGTGGAGATCTTGAACGTGCGGCCGGAGGGAAAGGACCTCGTCGTCGAGTACGCTCAGAAACAACCGGGGCGCGGCGCGATGGCCGCTCAGATTCTCGTCGAACCCTTCCACCTCGTCGCCGTCGCAAAACACGCCGGACCAGTGCGGTTCCTGCACGTGCCAGATACACGCTAGTCCCTGGTCCTTTGTCCTTGGTCCTTTGTCCGGACCAAGAACGAAGGACCAAGGCCCAAGGACCTAAGAAGCTCCGGCTTTCACTGCCTTCAGCTTGACCGGCTTCACGGTGCCGTTGTTCTGCTCGAACTTGTATTGCGGCTGCGTCATCCCCGCCACCTTCGGCGACCTCAAGACGATCGTCGCCACGTCGAGCGGCTGGAGCGGCGTGCGGAGCCGCTGACGATCGCCGGTCCCCTGCAGAGGCTGTCCGGCCTTGTCGTACCAGAATTCCGTAATCTGCAGGCCGACGAGCGCGTTGGTCGCATGCATGTTCTTGACCTGGAAGGTCGTCACAATCGTGTTGCCTTCCAGCTTCGCCGACTGCATGAATCCCAACTCGGCGACGCCGCGAAGGGGAGGCGCCGATTTCTTCAATACCGATGCCTGGGCCGAGGCTGGAGCCGCCGGAGCCTGAGCCGCCGGGGCCGCCGTTTGAGCCGACAGGGTCACCACCGCGGCTGAGGTCAGCACAGCGGCCGTTATCGCGATTCCAGACGCATATCGCACGCGCATCTTCAACTCCTTCGAATACAGGGTGGATCTGCCGGGCATTATAGGCGACTACATCTCACCGTTCCAGTCCTCCGGTTCCGGGTTGATCGATCGGAAGATCTCCAGGTGCCACTTGCCCCCGCCCCAGGGCTCGATGACCTCTGTTGCCACGACATCCACGAGAATTTCGGCGAATGTCCGTGCCTCGGGGTCGCCCTCGAGGTGGTAGCCCGGCTCGTCCCAGCCGAAATTCGGATACAGCACAACCGTCAGGAACAGGTCGTACCCGTCGTCCACGACGATAAGCTGGCCGCACGGGCGTTTGGTGGTGGAGTGGTAGACGAGGTACTTCTCGGCGCTGTGTGCGCGGATGTAGCGTTTCAGCGCAAATTCGCGCGCGACGATTTCCTCGATGGCGATCTTCTTGTCCCAGCAGTCGCGGCAGTACCGCTCGTCGCCGCGGGGCTCGGAGACCTCCTTGGCGCCGCACAACGCGCAACGGGTCTTAGCGACTGATTTGCGGGGCACTTGAGTCCTTTGCCTGCTGGGCAGCCGGCGCGTACATCTCTTCGACGTACTGCTTCAGCATGCGTGCAGCGCTGAACCGCGGAGTGACGGAGCGGATGCACTCCTTCACGATTCGAAGCCAGGCCTGCGGCACGCCGCGCTGGTCGCGCTGATAGTAGGTCGGCACAACTTGCTCTTCGAGCAGGCGATAGAGCGCGTCGGCATCGGCTGCGTCCTGTGCATCCTGATCGTCGAAAGGTCCGCCACCGTCGATCACCCAGCCGTTCGATCCATTGTAGCCCTCGGCCCACCATCCATCGCCAATGCTCAGATGCGGCACACCATTGATGCTTGCCTTCATGCCGCTCGTGCCGCTGGCCTCGAGCGGCTTCCGCGGGGTGTTCAGCCAGACGTCGCAGCCCTGCGTGAGGAAGTGAGCCACGTGGAGGTCGTAGTCGTCCACGAATGCGATACGTCCGCCATAGATGGGGTCGATGGCATGCCGGTAGATCTGCTGAAGATGGCCCTTACCGGCGTCATCGGCGGGATGCGACTTGCCAGCGAAGACGATCTGCACGTGCCGCCGCGGCGACGCGAGGATACGGATCAACCGTTGCGGATCGCGAAAGATCAGCTCCGGCCGTTTATAAGCCGTGAAACGGCGGGCGAAGCCGATCGTGAGCGCGCTTGGGTCGAGCAACGGGCCTGCTGCGACAACCGCGGCGGCCGTCACGCCCTCCTGTCCCCAGCGATCGCGCGCGCGGTCGCGGATGAACGCAAAGAGGAACCTCTTCAATGCCGTGCGAGCGCTCCAGAGGTCTTCGTCCGGAATGTCGAGGACGCGATCCCAGTACGCGGCTTCGTCGCTGCGGTCGCGCCAGTCGGGGCCGATGTGGCGCTCGACAACCCGCGCCATTTCCGCCGCCAGCCAGGTCGGCACGTGCACGCCGTTGGTAATCGCTTTCAGCGGACGCTGCCGGTTCGCATCCCGCTCGGCCAGGATCGGCTCCCACATGGTGCGCGTCACGTCGCCATGGAGCCGGCTGACGCCGTTCGCGAAGCTGGACGTCCGGAGCGCGAGCGACGTCATGTTGAACTGACCGTGGTATTCGCCGAGCGACAGGAAGCGGCTGCGAATGTCGGCGAGTGGACCCCACGCGCCCTGTAAATGATGCTCGACGCGTTCGAACGAAAAGGCGTCGTGTCCCGCGGCGACCGGCGTGTGCGTCGTGAAGATCGTGGCCCGGCGCACGCGCTCCAGCGCATCGTCGAAGCCCGCGCCCTCGGCGATGTACTCGTAGATGCGCTGCAGGACGACGAACGCCGCGTGGCCTTCGTTCAGGTGCCACACGTCGGGTGTGATCCCGAGGGCGCGGAGCGCGCGGACGCCGCCGATGCCGAGAATGATTTCCTGCTGGAGGCGCGTTTCGCGATCGCCGCCGTAGAGTCGGGCCGACAGGTCTCGATCCTGCGGCGCGTTCTCTTCGAGCCCCGTGTCGAGCAAGTACAAGGTCACTCTTCCGACCGACACCTTCCAGACGTTGGTCAACACCGCGCGATCGCCCAGGGGCACAGCCACGATGCATGGGCTGCCGTCCGGCTTCAGGGCCTGCTCGATGGCGACGTCGGGCCAGTTGAGACGCTCGTATGTTTCGAGCTGCCAGCCCTCAGGAGAGACGTGCTGGTGAAAATAGCCCTGCGGGTACATAAAGCCCACGCCCACGAGCGGCACGCCAAGGTCGCTGGCCTGCTTACAGTGATCGCCGGCAAGCGCGCCGAGGCCTCCGGCGTAGATCGGCAGGGATTGATGAATGGCGAACTCGGCCGAGAAGTACGCGATCGTCGCCCCTTGTGCCTGGGGAAACCGCCGTGCCATCCACGTGTCTTTCGCCTCGTACGCCGCGTCCAGCCCGGCGACCGCCGCGTCGTACACACTGAGAAACTCCGGATCGCGCGCCGACTGCTCGAGCCGCTCTTGCGAGACGAGCCACAGCATGCGGACTGGGTTGTGCGCCGTCGTTCGCCACAACTGATAGTCGAGGTCGCGAAAAACCTTGCGGGGCGCGTGGTGCCAACTCCACCACAAATTCCCGGCGAGTTCGTCGAGACGCCCAATGCGCTCTGGAAGTGGCGGCAAGCCTTTATAACGGTTCATCGAACCACCGATCGTAGTCGTGCCCCAGCGTCGCCGTCAACGAAGCTCCGCCGATAGTTCCTGAGCGCTGGAGTCGTCACCGCGATCCACGCAGTGGCCACTAAACATCCGAGCCCTCCAGTGACGACCGACGCGCGCGCCCCGGCCCATTGCGCCACCAGGCCGGCCTCGAGTTCGCCCAGTTGTGGCCCTCCCTGAAAGAACACCATGTTGACACCGGTCATTCTTCCGCGCAGGTGGTCAGGCGTACCGAGCTGGCGGACGACGTTGCGAAGCACCATGCTGACGGTGTCGGCGGCGCCCGTGGCGGCGAGACACAGGAAGGTCAGCCAGAACGCCTGCGAAATACCAAAGACGATGGTGGCTCCGCCGTACGCGCACACCGCCCAGAGCAGTACCACTCCGCGCCGCTCGATGCGCTCGATCGAGCGCACCATGATCACGCTCGTCAGCACCGCGCCAATCGATGGAGCGGCGTACAGCCAGCCGTATCCCTTCGCGCCAACGTGCAGGATGTCTTGAGCAAAGATCGGCAGCAGTGCGGTCGCCGACGAGAAAAACGTGGCGAAGAAATCCAGCAGCATCGTCGATCGGATGATGGGATCGGCAAATACGAACCCCAGGCCCTCTTTGATGGCGCCAAGGCTGATTTCGCTGGCCTGCCGCGAATCGCGCGCCGGCACATCGCGCATCATCAGCAGGGCGGCGATTACGAACACGAAGGTGAGCGCGTTCAGCAGGTACACCCAACCGACGCCCAGCGTGGCAATCACGATTCCGCCGAGCGCGGGTCCGGATACCGATGCGACCTGCAGCATGATCGCGTTCAGGCTGATGGCGTTCGGCAGGTGATCGCGGGGCACAAGCGTGGGCGTCAGCGACTGGCGCGCCGGACCGTCGAACGCGCCGGCCGAGGATCCGATCGCGGCCAGGAGATAGATGGGCCACGGCTGGGTCAATCCTCGAAAACTCAGAATAGCGAGCAGGACTGCGGTGACGCCCATCGCCGCCTGCGTCACGAGCATCACGCGCCGGCGGTCCCAGGCGTCGGCGACGGCACCGGCGGCTATCGAGAAACACACAATCGGCAAGAGGCGCACGAGACCGACCATGCCGAGCGCCAGCGCGCGCTTGTCTACCGGCACGAGCAGCGAGACGTGCCACAGAATCGCAGCCGTCTGCATCATTGAGCCCGAAAACGAAACAAGCTGGCCTGACCACAAAAGACGAAAGTTGCGATGCTGCAGCGCGACGAACGGGGACTTCGTGAACGACAACGCGGGGAGTATATCGCGTGGGAGAACGTGGGAGAACGTGGGAGAACGAAGGACAACGTAGGAGAGCGTAGGTCGCGTAGGAAAACGTGGGATTAACCCTACGTTCTCCTACGCCGCCTACGTTTTCCTACGAACTACTGCGCTTCCCACGGCGGGGGCGGTGGCTCGATCTCAGTCTGCAGTTGCTTAACGGCGTTCACGTCGACGCCGGCGCCCGTGATCTGCGGAAAGTTTTTTGCGTGGCTCGTGAGGTCGACACGGCGTGCAACTTCTTCGACGGTCATACCTTTGTTCAGAAGCTCCGTGGCCTGTGTCAGCAGGTCCCGCAGGTAGCTCTGCAGCGCGTCGATCTTCGGCTTCCCCTTGAACGGTGCGCCTCGCGCCGGTAGCACCGTCTCGAAGTCCTGCAGCTTCAGTGCCTCGAGCGTCGAGATCCAGTCTGCGATGCTGCCGGCCGACATGTCTGGCAAACCCGAAACCAGGAGATCACCTGTGCAGATGATGCGTTCTTTGGGGAGCAGCACGACGACGTCGTTGTCGGAATGTCCGCGCCCTACATAAAGGATGCGAACCTCGCGATCGCCGCGATACAGGGCGAGCCTCGTCGTCATCCCGACGGTCGGTGGCGCCACCGTCGACCCTGGCGCGCGCGGCTTGCCCGCCCGATCGGTCAGCAGCGTTCGCCGGGCAAGCTCGTGACCGATGACGTCGATACCGGCAGGGAACGATTCGCGCGCGGCCGTTGTCGAGGCATGGTAGTGCGTGTTGACGATGTACCGAACGGGCTTGTCGGTGACGGTCCTGACCTGCTCGACCAGCGCGCGGGCGTCGGCGGGGAAGAAGTGCGTGCCGACGAGGATGACGTCCACGTCGCTCACGATTACCGGAATGTTCGCCGCATTTGGGCCCGGCACGGCAGGCACCGCCAGGTAGACGCCCTCGGTCACCTTGTCGATCTTGTAGCGCGCGGCGGTTTGCGCAGACGTGGCCGACACGACGAACATTTGCGCTGCGATCGCGAAGACAAAGATCCTTCCCATGCGCCACATTGTGCTACCTTTCTGCTCGTGCGGAAAGCCTCTCCGATCGCGGTCGCTATCTGCTCGATTGTGATGCTGGTACTTGCGTCGCCGGTTGCGCACGGACAGCGGCCGCGTGTGAGCCCGCACGAGACGCACACATTCACTGTCGCGGGCGCCACGGTCACCATCACCTACGGCCGCCCGTCGATGCGCGGAAGGAAGGTCTTCGGCGCGCTGGTGCCTTACAACGTTGTCTGGATGCCCGGAGCCGACGAGGCGACGATCTTCCAGACGACGGCGACGCTGCGCTTCACCGAGTTCACCCTGCCGGCGGGTTCCTACTCGCTCTATACCATGCCGTCCGAGAAACAGTGGCTGCTGATCATCAACAAGAGAACGGGGCAGTTCCACACTGTCTATCCGTCGACGGAAGACCTGGTCAAGCTGGCCATGACGTCAGAGGCCGTCGCCGTACCGGTCGAGCAGTTGACGATCTCGGCTGTATCGCGCCCCGAAGGTGGGGGCGCCGTCCAACTCGAGTGGGAAACCACGCGCGTCTTCGCTCCCTTCACGGTTGCACGCTAGGTCGTTCTGATAAGATTCCCGCGCCATGCAGTTTGATTTTCTCGATGGGCTGTTCGTGCTCATGCTCGCGACGTTCATCGGATTGGACGTCATTCGCCGTGTGTCGCGCCTGCTGCACACGCCGCTCATGTCGCTGACCAACGCGATTTCCGCCATCGCCGTCGTGGGAGCCATTCTGCTCGCGGGCGAGCAGGAATCGCGTCTGAGCACCATTCTCGGCGCCATCGCCGTCTTTGCCTCCACCACCAACATCGTCAGCGGCTTTCTCATCACCGATCGCATGCTGAAGATGTTCAAGAAGCGGGAGCCCGCGAAATGATCGACCAGCTCATACAGCTGGTCTATCTCGTCGCGACCGCGCTGTTCATTTTTTCCCTCAAATGGATGAGCGATCCAGTCACCGCGCGGCGCGGTGTGTTTGCCGGCGTCGGCGGCATGGCGTTGGCGATCGTCGGCACGCTGATGCATCCGCTGATCATCGGCTACAGCTGGATCGTGATTCCCCTCGTGCTCGGCGCGCTCGCCGGCATTCCGCTGTCCTGGGTCCCGCTCACCGCCGTTCCTCAGCGGACGGCGTTGTCGCATGCCTTCGGCGGATTGGCCGCAGGCCTGGTGGGCACTGCGAAGTACTTCCTGTGGGCCGGGCACGGCGAACTGACGACGTTCCGGATGGGCGCGATTATTCTCGAAGTGATCCTCGGGTACCTGACGTGCACAGGCAGCCTCGTCGCCGCAGGCAAGCTGCAGGAAGTGATTCCGACTCGGCCGATCATGTATCGCGGCCAGAACGTCATCAATTTCACCCTGCTTGCTCTGGCAATCGGCGTGGGCGGGATGCTGATGATCGATCCGAGCCGCACGTTCCTGTTTCCAGCGCTGATCGTTCTCGCGCTGGCGTTCGGCGTGCTGCTCGTGCTGCCGATCGGCGGCGCGGACATGCCGACGGTGATTTCGCTGTTGAATTCGTACGCGGGCCTCGCGGCAGTGGCGATGGGTTTCGTGATGGAGAACAAGCTGCTCATCACCGCCGGCGCCCTCGACGGCGCATCCGGCCTCATCCTCTCGATTGTGATGTGCAAGGCCATGAACCGCTCGTTCACCAATGTGCTGTTTGGCGCCTTCGGTCAGGTGCAGGCAGGCGTCGCGCAAGTGGAGCAGCGCACGGCAAAGAGCGCGACCGCCGATGATGCCGCGCAGCTGCTCGAAAACGCGTCGAGCGTCGTCATCATTCCGGGGTACGGGATGGCGGTGTCGCAGGCGCAACACCGCGTGCACGATCTGTACGAAGAGCTGACCAAGCGGGGCGTTGACGTGAAGTTCGCGATTCATCCCGTGGCCGGGCGCATGCCGGGCCACATGAACGTGCTGCTGGCTGAGGCAGAGATTCCCTACGATCGGCTGGTGGAGATGGACGACATCAACCCAGAGATGCCGCGCGCTGACGTGGCGCTGGTGATAGGCGCCAACGACGTCGTGAATCCTGCCGCGCGCAGGGACAAGAACAGCCCGATTTTCGGCATGCCGATTATCGACGCCGACAAGGCAAAGGTCTGTCTTGCCGTCAAGCGGTCCATGAACCCCGGCTTCGCCGGCATCGAGAACGAGCTCTACTTCGCCGACAACACCCTGATGCTATTCGGCGACGCGAAGAGCGTTATCGGTGAAGTTGTGAAAAGCCTTGCCGGCGGCGGGTCGGGCCACTAGCGGTTCGGCAAGATACAGCACGCGCACGTGCTGAACGGTGGCAACGACAGCCGCCAGCAGGAGGACAGGTGCCGCAACCATGCCGCCCACATCGAAGAGTGCGAACCGCGTGCCAGCGATCGTGACGATCGGTTTCACGAACAACGTCAGCGCGCCGATGGCCAGCAGAATACGCAACTCTGTCGGTCCGGCTCCCCAGAACGACATCTGGAACTTGCCGACGCAGTAGGTCGCCAGAAATATCTCAATCGACAACAGAAAGTACGCCACGAGCACAACGGCCGCGATGAGCGGCGTCATGCGGCCGGACAGCGCCAGTCCGCCGAGGACGAACATCGCGCCAAAGCTGTCGAAGATGTGGTCGACATAGAAACCGTACCGAGGCCGCTGATGCCCGCGGACCCGGGCAAGCGTGCCGTCGAGGCTGTCGCCGAACCAGTTCAGCGCAAGCCAGAAAACAACTCCCCACAACGCGCCGGTGAAACGACCGGAGAGCGCAAACGAGACGCCCACCGCGAACATCGACACGAGTCCGAGGCCGGTCAGGTGATCCGAATTGATGGCTGCCGGCATACGCTCCGCCATCCAGATGAGGGTCCGTTTTTCGGTTGCCGCGAGCAGGCCGCCGTAGTTCCGTTGGGCTTCCTTGAAAGATTCCACCATAACACCTCTCCTGCTGATAGATGCGCAAACAGGGGAGGAATAGGCTCAAACCAGACGATGGACGATGGACGATCGACGATGGACGATCTAAGTCCATGTCCTTCCGCGGGTTTCCGGGCCAAGCCAGATAAGGATGGTGACTGCGAGACCAGATGCGGCAATGGCCATCGCCATGGCATGCGGCAGGGGAGTGCCCGAGTCGCGCGCGCTGCCGATGGCAAACGATGTGAACGAGCCCGCAAGCGCGCCTGCGTGGTAGCAGAACCCGGCTCCGGCGCCTCGCACCTCGGGCGGGAAGCGTTCGGTCAGATAGGACGGAAAAGCCCCCCACATGCCGTGTGCGCCCAGGCCGACGAGGAAGGCGCCCAAGGCGAGCAGTCGCGGGTCGGCGGTCAGCACATACAGAGGGCACACGACGATTCCCAGGATGGCGGCGCATGTCACGGCGCCCCGGCGTCCGAGCTGCCCTTCCGACATCCAACCCCAGAACGCAGAGCCGAAGATGCCGCCGACGTTCAGGGCGACAAGATAGGGGAGCGTATTCAGCCCGCGCTCGCGAAGGAACGTGGCATACCAGTACGTGACCGCGTAGTACGACACCATGAAGGCGGCTGCCAGAATCGAGCAATGAATCGTGGTGCCGATCAGGTCGCGCTCAAAAATCCGCGCCAGCGATATCTTGCTCTTGGCCCTCAGCCCTAAGCCCTCAGCCCTCCCCGCCCTTTCCGTCCACACCGGGCTCTCAGTGACCCGCGCGCGGATCCACAGCACCAGCAACGCCGGCACGGCGCCGGTCCATAGCAGCACTCGCCATGCGATGTTTTGCGGGAGCACCGGGTAGAGCACTTCAAAAACAAGCGCCGACAAAATGTAGCCCCACGCCCAGGCGCCCTGAAGGATGCCAGCCGCCGCGCCGCGCAGGCGATCTGGCAGATGCTCCAAGGCCAGCGGCATGCCGGCTGCCCACTCTCCGCCCATGCCGATCCCGAATAGCGCGCGGCACGCGAAGAGCATCGCGTACGAAGTGGAAAAGCCGCTCAGCACCGTGAAGAGCGAGAACCACACGATCGACAGCACGAGCGGAAGCTTGCGGCCCCATCGATCGGCGGCGGAACCAGCGGCGGCGCCGCCGACCAGCCGGAACATCAACGTGACCGTTCCGAGCGCACCTGCTAACGCGCTGTTCACCGAGAAGTGCTGCTGGATGTCTGCAAGGACGAACGTGAGGATGGTGAAATCGAATCCGTCGAGCATCCACCCGAGGAATGCCGCGGCAAATGCTCTGCGCTGGTCGGCGTTCAGCGAACGGAATTCCGCGGCCAAGGTGGGCATGGGGGGGCAGTGTACTAAGGTTCTAGGGTTCTAGGGTTCTAGGGTTCTAGGGTTCTGGGGCGTGGCGTGAATTCTGCACTTGAGATTATGTGGCCGGGGTCAGGAATCACGAGGATCTCGTGGCGTGGAAGCTTTGCTGGGAATTGAAAGAGCGGGTGTTTGCATTTACTGCGCACGGCCCGGTCTTCACGGATTTCAGATTCCGCGATCAGATTCGGGGTGCTGCCTGTTCCGCCTGCGACACGCTCGCCGAAGGGTTCTATCGCTACGACTCGCGCGACTTTGCTCGCTTCTGTTCGATGACGAGGGGCTCCCTGGGCGAGGTCAAGTGTCAGCTACTTCACGCGCGCAAGCGAGAGTATCTGAACAAGGCAGAGTTCGATGAGGCCTGGACTCTCGCCTGCCGCGCCCAGGCCGCAACGACCAATCTTCACACCTACCTTCGCCGCTGTCCGCCGAAACCTTAGAACGCTGGAACTCTAGAACGTTAGAACCCTAGAAACCTTCGAACGTCTATTTCTTCCCCCACCTATTCGGTAGCCGTTCGTGTTCCTGATCGGTGAGCACGAGCATGCCGCGCGCGTGCAACTCGGGATTGCGGGCGTCTATTTCGGTCTTTTTGGGCGGGATCAACCGCTGTGGACGCGCGAACGTAACGCGATATTGATTCGAGAGCTCTGTCGCCAGGTGGACGACGTGGGACTCGAGACTGTTGATCCCGATGATGACATCGTCTCGTCCGCCGGTCTTTTGGGTGCCTTCCTGAACAAGCCGGGAAGAGGCACCGCCACGCGCCGACACCGTGACGACGTGCAGCGAGGCCTGACTCCACGCGAGCTGATCCAGCACATCGATGCGGTGTTTGTACCCGCCGAAACCCGCTGTTATCGCGACGATCACCGAGCGCATCAGCGGCCGCTTCGAGAGTGCCGTGGCCGACTCGAAGACGCCGTCATTGAACGCGTTGCTTCCGTGACCCCACAACTCCCCGGCCGCCTTCAGCAGCTTCTCCCTGTCGCGCGTGTACTCGACGCGAATTGTCGGGCGCTCGCCGAGACCGATCAGCGCAATCAGGACATCCTGTCGCATCGCGCGGATAAACGCCGCGACGGACTGGCGGAGCACGACTTCGCGTCCGCGCATGAAGCGGCTGTCGTCGACGAGCAGCGCGATCTGCATCGGATCGCGGTCCGGAGACACGCTCAGGATTTCCCTCGACACGTTGTCCTCACGGACGAGGAAATCGCTGACGCCCAGTCCGAGGACCGGCGCGCCGTTCTTGTCGACGACGCTCGCGTAGATGATGCGGGGATCGCTCTGTGCCGCCGCTGCGACAGGCAGAAGGCAAGCAGCGAACAAGATCAGGCTGCGGCGCATCGGTAGATCGAGATGTCGCTAGCTGCCACCGACCTTGCGGGGACTCCGGGATCGCGCGACAAACCCTCGAGCTGTTTTGGCCTTCCAGGGTTGATCTGTTTGGGCCTTTCGCGTCGGTGGTTGCGGTGCAGCGGCAGGCTCGGCCGAGGGTGCGGGCTCCTGCGACGCCACCTTTGCGCGTGCGGTGCTGGCCTCGGCATCATCTTTCGACAAGCAACAGTGTTTGTACTTGCGGCCCGAACCGCAATGACAGGGCTCGTTCCGCCCTGGGCGTGCACCGGTCTGAATGGTCATTGCGACGAGTGTACTGCCTGTGGGCTACTTTGGGTTGTTCGGCTCGGCAGACTTGTGGGACGCGATGCACACGAACAGCTTCCCACGCACCTTCAGGGCGGGCTTGCCCCATGCCGTTGTGACCTCTACGTCCGGAAGCGCGGGGCGGATTGCCTCGACTGCTGC
>JAMQPK010000037.1 GCA_023717525.1 Vicinamibacterales bacterium
ACAGAAAACTCTGATCGCGGAGCGCTTCACCACCCGAGTAGCGTTCGACAAGGCGCAGGAAGGATTGCTGAACGCGGAAGCTTCCCTTGAAACCGCGAAGGCGCGGCTGGGAAGGGCCAAAGACGCGCTTGGCGACACCGAGCTGCGCGCCCGCGCCGCGGGTGTCATTACTGTGCGAAGTATCGAGGTCGGTCAGGTGGTAAAAGCAGCCACGCGGGCGTTCGCACTGGCCCAAGACGGCGAGCGGGATGCCGTCTTCGATGTCGATGAATCGATTTTTTTCGGGGACTTCGAGAGTGGCCAGGTATCGCTGACGCTCGTCTCGGATCCCAATGTGACAGCTGTCGGTCAGGTAAGGGAAGTATCGCCGGCGCTCGATCCGAAGAGCTCCACGGTTCGCGTGAAGGTGGCGATCCAAAATCCGCCGGCTGCGATGACGCTTGGAAGCGCCGTGGCCGGAACAGCCAAACGGAAACCTGTCTCACAGATCGCGTTGCCATGGACCGCATTGATGGCAATCGGGTCAAAGCCCGCCGTCTGGATCGTCGATCCGGCGACCGATACGGTATCGTTGAAGCCGGTCTCAATCTCCTACGAAGCCGGAGCTGTGTTGATCAGCGGAGGCCTCGAACCTGGAGCGCGCGTCGTTGTCGATGGAGGCAAGCTCCTCAGCTCTGGCCAGCGCGTGACGTACGAGTAGGGCCAATGATGATGAAGCGTTCAATCATGATCGCCAGCATCTTCGCCGCGCTACTTGCGACCGGATGCAAACAGGAGACAGCCGCACCGGAGCCTGTTCGACCGGTGCTGTCGATTCTCGTTGAACCTGTGCGATCGAACGACACCGCAGCCGCGGGCACTGTCGAACCCCGATTCAAATCAGAACTTGGTTTCCGGGTGCTGGGGCGCATCATCGCGCGTCCCGTAGACGTAGGAGATTCGGTTTATGAAGGGCAGACCGTCGCCGCAATCGATTCCACAGCGCTGGAACTCGGCGTGCGGTCGGCGAGAGCAGAGCTGTTGAAAAGCCAGGCTCGACTCGCGGACGCAAGCGCAGCGGAGGAGCGACAGCGTAAGCTCATTGTGACGGATGTCGCGACGAAGGCGAGGCTGGACGAAGCGGAGCATGAGCGGGCTGGAGCCGACGCGTCGGTGGCTAACGCACGGGCGAACCTCGCGAAGGCAATCGAGCAACTTGGCTATGCGGAGCTGAAGGCCGATTTTGCCGGTGTCGTCACCGCAGTTGAGGCCGAGGTGGGACAGGTGGTCTCAGCTGGTCAGAGTGTCGTCACCGTCGCGCGGCCCGACATCAGAGAAGCCGTCGTCGATATCGGGCCGGACTTCCCTGTTCCATTGGAAATCGGTTTGCCGTTTACCGTCAGTTTGCAGCTCCTTCCTACCGTGCATGTAGAAGGCCAAATTCGCGAGATTGCGCCGCAAGCTGATCCCGTGACTCGCACGCATCGCGTCCGTATTGCCCTGAATGATCCACCTCCAAGCTTCCGGCTGGGAGCCACCGTTACCGCGAGGCTCAGCAATGACCAGAGCTCAATTTTGCGGGTGCCCGAGTCAGCCGTCTTGACCAGAGAAAAGCAGAATTTCGTTTGGGTCGTCGATCCCACCGCCCATACGGTTTCTCTGCAGAAGATCGATCTCTCCCGGGACGAAGGCGGCATCCGGGTGACCGGCGGTCTCGAGCCTGGAACGCGCATCGTGATTGCAGGGGTTTACAGCCTCAAGCAGGGACAGCAAGTCCGGATCGACCAGGAGGCGGCGCCATGAAGTCGTTCAACCTCTCGGACTGGGCGCTCGAACATCGTTCGCTTGTCTGGTATTTCATGATCGCCTTCATGGCGGCGGGATTATTCTCCTATCTGCGGCTGGGACGGGAAGAAGACCCTGATTTCACGATCAAGACCATGGTTATCCAGGCTCAGTGGCCTGGCGCCTCGGCCGAGGAGATTACCCGCGAAGTCACCGATAGAATCGAGAAGAAGCTCGAGGAATTGGAGTCGCTCGATTACACCAAGAGCGTCACTGTTCCGGGGCGAACGACGGTCTTCGTCTATCTGCGGGACAGCACGAAGGCCAGTAATGTCAAACCGACCTGGGTTCGCGTTCGCAACCTGATTGCAGACATCAAGCGCGACCTCCCGCAGGGCGTAATCGGCCCGGGGTTTGATGATACGTTCGGGGATGTATTCGGAAATATTTACGCTTTCACCAGCGACGGCTTGAGCCATCGTCAGCTGCGCGATCGAGTCGAAGAAATCCG
>JAMQPK010000226.1 GCA_023717525.1 Vicinamibacterales bacterium
GATCGTCGACACACGTGAGACGCCGTTGATGTAAACCGGCACGAGATACGGCCCTCCAGCGACACGGATCTCGCCAGCTGGTGCCGTCAACGACACCTGCGCTGGTTGCGCAAGCGTCGTCGTCGTGGACTGCGGTTGTGCGACGTTGACCTGAGGCTCGCCGAGCGGACCAACCGCGGTGGCCTGCGGTGGAACGCCTGGCGCTGGCGGCGCCCCCGGTTGTGACACCTGTCCCGGCGTGCCCCCCTGCGGAACGGTCGGCACCGGAATGCCCTGTGGAGGAGTACCCGCGGGTGGTGCGGCGACCGGTGGCGCAAGGGCCGGCTGCGTGGCGGCCGGCGCTGTGGCCTCTGGCGGTGCGGCGATGAGAGGCGGCGGACCCGTCAACCCAAAGTTCTGATTCGTTCCCAGATTAATCGGCGCGAGATCCTTCGAAGTGAACTCGTGCGTGCGGATAATGCGCGGCGTAATCAGCATCACGATATCGGTCTGCTGGATGTTCGTGTCCGTGTCTGAAAGCAGGTCCTTCAGCACGGGCACGGACATGATGCCGGGAAATCCCGTCATCGACTTGCGGTCTCCGTCGCTGAGCAATCCCGCCAGCAGATGAGACTCACCGTCCCGCAGGCGAAGTGCGGTTGTCACCTCGCGGTTCGTAAACGACGGCGCCGGGCTGCCGCCGACCAACCGTGATGGGCCGAGGGCCGAGTTCTTCAGCGTGAGTGGCGAGATCAGGATGTCCCCTTCGTCGGTGACGCGCGGCGTCGCCGAGACGTTGACGCCGACATCCTCGAACGCATAGGACGACAACGGGTTCACGTTGGCGCCGCCGGTCGCAATCGGTGAAAACGTCGTCGTCAGATAAGGTTCGCGAGCGCCAATCTTCAGCGTGAGCTGCTGCCCCTCCGCCCCTCGAAGCTGCGTCTGGACGAGCACCTTGGTCCTCGTATCAGTCTCGAGAAACCGTACCAGAGCCTGAGGGATGGTCATGTAGAAGTCGGCTGTGCTCACCCCCTGCGATATGGTGTTCAGGTTGAACGGCGCCGCAAGGCTTGCCCCGGCGGTTGCGCCGACTGCGCCAGGAGGCGCCTGATCGGGCGAAAAGATCCCGCCGATCTGATACAACGGCGAGAGTTTCAGGCCGAGTTGCCTGACGCGGTCGCGATTCACCTCGAGGATCTCAACGTCGAGCGTCACTTCAGCGCGGGGCTTGTCGTTGGAGGCGAGCAGCTCGCGGATGACGTCGATGACCGGCTGTGTGGCGCGCACCGTAATCGAGTTGGCCGACTTGTTCGGCACGATGATCGGGGGGCTGGCGCCCGTCGTGCGCGTAATCTGCGTCAGCATCTGCGCCAGTTCTGTCGAGTCGCCGTATGAAAGCGGGATGGTGATGGCGATGAGGCGTTCGTAGCGCGCCCGGGTCGCGGCCGTGTCCTGGGCGACGACAATCGTCGTCGGATCGAGCACCGAATAGAACAGCCCGTTCGACGACATGATCGTGTTCAAGGCCTGTTCGAGCGGGACACCGTTAAGGTTGATCGTGATCGGTCGATCCTGAAACGTTGAATCGTAGGTCACGTTGATGCCGGTGGCGGTGCTGATGAAGCCCAGCACGTCTCTGATCGACCCCTGGTTGATCTGGAAGCGGATCGGGTCCCGCGACCGCGGGTTCAGCAGCGGCTCGGCTGAAACCAGACGGGCCTGCTCTCTGATTTCCACAATGGCTGGCTTCGGGCGTGAGGCTTCGATTCGATCCCGGATGGTTCGTTCGAGCTGGACGACTTTTTCGGCGGCCTGGCGGTTGGCCGGATCGAACTCCGCAACCTTCCGATATTCGAGCAGCGCGGCGTCGAGCTGGTCCTTCTCCTCGAGCTGTCGTGCGTTGTTGTAGTGGACGTGCGACGCACTGAGCATCGCTCGCTCGAGCGCAATCCGGTATTCAGGCTTGTCGGGATCCGCCTGCACGGCCTGGCGGTAGTAGGCAACCGCCGTGTCCCAGTCTCCGAGGCGTGACTGTTCCTGGCCTTTGCGATACGCCATGCCGGCGGCACAGCCGGCAAGTACCGCGACCGCGAGCAACGACGCAGAGACCTGTGTCAGTCTTCTCATGAGCACCGGTTTACTGTCCTGTGAATCTGATGGTCTGACGGCCCCGTCCGTCGAGATACGCGAGGTCAAGTGATTCTACGCCGATCCTCAGGATTCGATAGCGCCCATCGATGATCTCCCCTTGCTTTCCGTGGAAAGGGATACCGCGACCATCGCTCAGGATCGCGACGAGGCCCGTCTTGCTCGACTCCATGATACCGATGAACTTCAACGTGATGCGCGGCGGTGGCGCTGGCTCCGTTGGCCCCGTCTCGACGGGCGGTGCGGTTCGCCGCCCTTGGCCCGCCGGCGCAGGAGGAGGAGGCTTCGGCTTGAACCTGAAGGGATTTCTCGGTGAGTCTGCCGGCTCCGTGCGCGTGTTCTTCAACGCATCGAGATCGATTGCCGGCACGCGCGACACCTGGCTCTCCGTTCGTTGCCGGAGCGGGCTGGTGGGTGAAATCGCGGTTGCCGCCGGCGTCATGGAGAAGGTGCTGATGCGGTAGGCCGCGATAGCCGCAATCGTCAGCGCAAGGCCGCCGATGACGATCTCTCGCTGCCGCTTACGCTCCATGCGGCTCCGGGCGGTAGTAGGTCGACAATCCGAGTGTCAGCGTCAACAGAGAGCCCGCCTGCTCATCCTGCACGAGCTCGACACTGTCGATGACGACGAAGTCCGACCCGGACTCGAGCTGATGGATGAAGAGACGGATGCTCTCGTAGTCGCCTTCGAGCTGCATCGTGAGGCGAAGCCGTCGAAGGACGCCACCCTTCGTGTCTTTGTCGGGCGTTGACTGCTGCTGCCTGAGGCGGACGTCGTGCAGTTCGGCAATCTGCTGGAGACGCAGGTATGTGACGTCGCGGGCGCTGGCGAGGCTCGACGGCAGCACATCCTTGTAGAAGGCCTTCAACGCCGAATCCGTCCGGTCCCGGCCCTCGACAATCCCGCGAGCGTCGGCATCTTCGCGCTCGGCGGCCTTCAACTCCATCGCGGTCAATTCTTCCCGCTGTTTCATGTTGCGCACGCGGACACCGAGCGGATAGACGACGAGCGCGTACACAACGAGGTTGACCGCCAGGGCTGCGAGGAGCGGCACGATGAGACGCCGCTTTTCGTCGAAGATGCGCTTCAACGGGATGTGCATACGCTACCGCGCGCCTTTCGGTAACGGTCCTGCTCCAGGCAGGTACCGGCCCTCGACGGCGGCCTGCAGCAGCCCATCTTCGTTCGTAATCTGATCACGTGGAAGCATGTCGGCGAACGCTTTGGTCTCCTCGAGTTGCTTAAGAAACGTGTCGATGTCCACAAAGCGTCGGCCGGTCACGATCATCTGAATCGTGAAACTCCCGTCGGGCTCGATGCGTGGTCGCATCGACATGATCCGTACGTCCTCAGGCAGCGTGGTCTCGAGCCGGTTCAGGAGGTCGGTCCACGAGAACAATCGTTGGCCGATGATGGCATTCGCCTCGCGCGCCTCGGCGGAGATCGCGTCGAGCGCCTTGGTGTCGAGGCTCTGGCGCACTTCCGTCGCATGCGCGCGCAACTCGCGCGCGCGCGCTTCCGCGCCCCCCGCCTTTCCGCCGAGATCCGACCGCTCCCCGGAAAGCACGACAATTTGGACCAGATTGAACGCCGTCACCGCCACCATCAGCACGGTGGCTATCGTGAGCAGCGCGTGAAGCCCAGGCTCGTTGTAGAACGGCCGGGTCGAGATGTTTGTCCGCAGCATCAGGCCGCCCGCTCCCGGACGATGAGACCCACGAGGGGTGCAAGGGCGTCGAGCAGCTCGGCATTCGGCGAGATGCGATCGGCGAGCGTTGCGGCATTTCGAGGATCGATGGGATCGACTTTGGCGCCGAGGCGCTGCTCGAGTGCTTTCCGGAGGTAGTCGGCATCCTGGCCGCCCTGCCCGCCGGCACCTGCGAGTACGACCCGGCTGAACCCGCCGCCGCTTAAGCGGTCCTCGTAGTACATCGCGGTCTGATGAACCATATCGGCGAGACTGCCCTCGCCGTCGGCGGCGCGATTCCGGAAGAACACCAGGTGTTCTCCCCGGACAATCGCCATCGTGGCATCGTCCGGCGTGACGTGCACGAGAAGCCAGTCCGCGTCCGCCTGGGGGGCATCCTGTCCGGCGAGCACGACGTTGACGACGTTGAACGTCGTCAAATCGACGATGCCGGCCTGTGCGCCGGCGGCTTCGCAAACCGTTTCGTACTCCCGCACGATGTCTTTGCGTGCCATCACGACAACCACCTCAGTGGTGCCGTCTGGGCCCTTATGCCCGGTCACGTGGCTGATCTGCGCATCCTCGACGTGGAACGGCGCCGCCTTCCGGACCTGCCAGCGCACGAGCTCGTCGACGTCGCGCTGCCGCTCGGGAATCTTCTCGAACCGCAGGAGCGACACTTTTGCCACGCTGTCGGGAATGGCCAGGGCGACCCTTTTGGGCCGCGATCCCAGCCTGTCCAGCACACGCCGTAGCGCGTCGGCCACTGTTTTCGGATCGGCGATGTTCGATGTGTTCAGTGAGGGGTTGATGGCGCCCGCAGGCAGCATCTCGACAGCATGAGCAGCGACAGCCAGCTTGCCGTCGCGCGACACCACCAGGGCGGCAGAGAGGCGATGTCTCGCAATCTCAACGGCCACCGTTGGCGGGCTCGCCGTAAGGAATCCACGAAGCATGGTCACTCGACGAACGTCACTTTGTTGATTTCACGGAGGGTCGTGGACCCATCCAGAACCTTGTCAACCGCGGACTCGCGCAGGAAGCGCATCCCTTCGTCGTGGGCCAGCTTTTTGATTTCTGATGACGGCCGGCGCTCGAGAATCATCTCACGAATCGAATCGGACAGATTCAGAAGCTCGCAGATGGCCATCCGGCCTTTGAAGCCCGTTCCCCCGCACTCGATACAGCCGGCGCCCTCATAGAACGTGTGTCGATCGCCGAGCGTGGGATCCAGGCCCGACTCCTCGAGCAGCAGGAGGCCCGGCTTCGTGGGCCGCTTGCAATGCGCGCAGATGATGCGGACGAGCCGCTGCGCCAGGACGCAATTGAGCGCCGAGACGAATTGGTACGGCTCCACGCCGATGTTCAGGAAGCGGCCGAGCACGTCGATGACGTTATTGGCGTGGACGGTCGTGAATACGAGATGGCCCGTCAGCGCGGACTGGATGGCGATCTGCGCCGTTTCGGCGTCACGAATTTCGCCCACCATGATCTTGTCCGGATCGTGCCGCAGAATCGAACGCAGCCCGCGTGCGAAGGTCAGCCCCTTCTTCTCATTGATCGGAATCTGGGTGATGCCGTTCAGCTGGTATTCCACCGGGTCTTCGATGGTGATGATCTTGTCCTCGACCGACTTGATCTCGGACAGCGCGGCATACAGGGTGGTTGTCTTGCCGCTTCCTGTCGGTCCCGTGACGAGCACCATCCCGTACGGCTCCGCAATGTACTTTCGGAACCGCTTCAGCTCCGCTTCCGGGAACCCGAGAATGTCGAGGCGCAGCTCGCGGAACTGTTCGCTGATGGATTCCTTGTCGAGGATGCGGATGACCGCGTCTTCGCCGTGCACGCTCGGCATGATCGAGACGCGAAAATCGATTGTCTTGCCCGGCAGCTTCATCTTGAAACGGCCGTCCTGCGGCACGCGTTTTTCCGCGATGTCGAGCTCGGCCATGACCTTGATGCGCGAGATGATCGGGCTGTGAAACTGCTTCGCCACCGGCCGCATGGCCAGCTGCAGCACGCCGTCGATGCGATATTTCACAATGACCGAGTCGTCGCCGGTCTCGATGTGAATGTCGCTCGCGCGCCGCTGAATCGCCGTGAAGATCGTCGAGTCCACCAATCTGATGATCGGGCTGATGTCGCTCGTCAGCCGCTCGACGGTGAGGTTCTCGTCGAGGTTGTCGTCTTCCTTCAGCAACTGCATCTGGAAGCCCTCGGTGGCTTCCTCGAGGACGCGCTGCGAGCTCTCGCTCTTCTTCAGAATCGACTCGATCGCCGAGCGCGCGCCGACGGTGACCGTAATCGGCGTCCCAAGCAGATGCGAGAGCTCGTCGATCATCGGGAGATCGGTCGGGTCGGGCACGACGATCACGAGCGCCTTGCCCTGACGCTTGAACGGCACAAAACCGTAGCGCAGCATCAGGTCCGCCGGGATCGACCGAAACAGTTCCTGATCGATCGGGAACTGATCCATGTCGACAAATTCCAGGCGATAGCGCTTGGCAAGGCGCTGAGCCGCCTCGAATTCGGCGCGGCGTTCGTCGGCGGAGACGGCAATCTGGGGATCAGGCATGGAGGGTCTACTGGTTCACCACCGCGGTCAGCTGGAACAACGGCATGTACAGCGCGAGCACGAGCCCCGCGATGACGATGCCCATGATCACGAGCAACGCGGGCTCGATCAGGGTCACGAAACGGCTCACTGACGTCTCGACTTCTTCATCGTAGAAATCCGCCAGACTGCTCAGCATGTCCTGCAGCGCGCCGGTGGACTCCCCGACTTCAATCATCTTCAACGCGACGTCGGGCACCACTCGCCGTGCGGAAAGCGACGCCGCGAGGCCCTGTCCTTCGCGCACCCGCTGTGTGACAGCGTCCAGCTCGTTCGCCATATACCGATTGCTCACCGATCGGGCGGTGACGTCCATTGAATTCACAAGCGGAATGCCACCGCCAAGCAACGTCGACAAGGTGCGAGCCATCTGCGCCGTCGTGAACTTGCGAACCGTGTCACCGACAAACGGAATCGTCAGGATCAAGTGATCGAAGCGCGCGCGCTGGCCAGGCCGGCGAATCCAGGCCGTAAACACAGCCGCGCCGAGCGCTATCACCGCAACGAGAAGGCCAGCCTGCTGCTGTGCGAAATTGGAGACGGCCAGAATAACGCGCGTCGACATCGGCAACTCGGCGTCGAAGCTGGCATAGAAGTCGCTGAACGCTGGCACGACTTTCAGAACAATGATGCCGACCAGGAAAAAAGCCAGGCCGATAAGAATGACCGGATAGATGAGCGCGGAGATCGTCTTGCGCTTCACGGCGTCGACGACCTTTTCGTACGCCACGTATCGGCGAAGGATCGCATCGAGATTTCCGCTGCGCTCTCCGGCGAGCAGCGAGGCCGTGTAGACGCGCGGAAACAACTCGCCGTGGTCGGCAAACGCATCGGACAGCGCCGTGCCGCCGCGAACCTTGTCGTGGACGTCGTCGAGGACCGACTTGAACAACGGGTTCGTGATCTGCTGGCGCAGCAGATGGATCGACTGCACCAGAGGCATGCCGGCCTTCAGCAGCGTGGCAAACTCCTGATTGAACACGAGAAACTCGTGCCGCGGAATGCTTCGGCGCGCCGGCATCCCGCTGAGGGCGCCGGTCAGGACATTCTTCTTGCGGAGCGAGAGAACGTGAAGGCCCTGATGCTCGAGATCGTGCCGAAGACGCGCTTCGCTTTCTGCCGCGTAGTTGCCTTCGACGATTTCTCCGGACGCGCTCACCAGCCGGCAGCGGAATTCCATGCTAACTGTATGAATTATAAGGGGTCGGACGCCGTTTGCGGCCGAGGGCTCGCCAAAAAGGCACCCGACCCCTTTTTAGACCGCGCAGAACTGAGAATAGTTGTGTACAGAGTGTGACTAGCGGAGCTGGTAGCTCGTACCGACGAGCGCCATGATCTTTCTCACGTAGTCCTGGGTCTCGGCGTACGGCGGGATCCCGCCGAAGCGGCGGACCGCACCTTCTCCGGCGTTGTACGCGGCGAGCGCAAGCGGAAGCTCGAATTCGTCCAGCAGCTTCCGTAGATACTTCGTCCCCGCCTGGATATTCCTCGCCGGGTCGTAGGGATTGCGTCCGGCCTGATACTCCCGGGCGGTTCGAGGCATCAATTGCATCAATCCCATCGCGCCCTTTGACGATCGCGCGCGTGACTGGAACCCTGACTCCACTTGAATCACGGCCTTCACCAGGCGGGCGGGCACGCCATGCTCGGTGGATGCGCGTTCGATCATCGGGTCAAACTGCGTCTTCTCCGCAAGCGCGGGCGTCGCATCGATGGCTGTCGCTGCCTGGGCGTCTGGCTCAGTGTACGGAACTTCGTCCGGGCCGATCTGGTTCACGAGACTGCGGTCGAACGACATCTCGCCGCCGCCACGCAACGTCACGATGATGCGATCGCCTTCAAATCGATGGCTCACGACGGACATCGAGCGTGTATCGGAAAAAAACAAGAGCTCCGCCGAGGCGGGCGCAGCGACCGCCAGACCGGCCCCAACCAGCAGCGCCACGCCGATGTTGCGGATGGTGCGATGCGTCATGGCTTAGTGATGGGCTGCACGTAGGCGTGAAATACCCGAACGCCCAGCTCGCGAGGATCTCTGTTCGCGCCGCCAGTCACCACCGCTGGGATGTACGTCTTGTCGACCGAAATCTTCAAGTCGACGACGTCTGCGATCCCGAGCTGGGCCGCGGTAATCGCCGGCTTTCGAATGAGCTCCTGCTTGGGCTGAATCGTGAAGGTGTCGATGGTCTGGTCGCCCAGGGTGACGGTGACCGTTTGCGGGTCAGCGATCACGCCGGGATGGTCCAGATGCAGGTAGAACGTGACATCTTTTTTCGGATTCCTGACCGAAAGCGTCGCTTCCTTCTTGGTCCACTGCCATTCGACGGCCGCGTTGTCCGGAGGCGTCTCGGCCGGGTGCCACCCGTCTTTGAACATCACGAACACATTCTCGGTCTGCGGCAGCAGTTCGATGTGTCCAACCGTGTACGCGCGCTGGCCATTGTTCTCGCCGGTAAGCGGCAGCCGCGCGTTCGCGGCGGTTGAGTACAGCCCCATCAGAACAGTGGCCGGCCCCAGATAGGGATACACGGGCACGAACATCGTTCTGGTGTATTCGATCGTTTGCCCAGGCTGCCACTGCGTGGTCGGCACGGGCAGATCGTGGTCGTCTGTCCACATCCGCTCTTTGTCGGAATCGAGGAAATGGACGAAGACGCGATAGTTCTCGCCAATCTTGGGGGCGTCTTTCGCGACGACGAACTTGTATGTCACTTCGACCGGGCTGCCCAGCGGCACACGAGTCTGGGCCACGTGAAACGACGCCGTGGCGACTGGAGGGGCGTCGGGGTCCTGTCGACGGCAGGACGAAGCACCTGACGCAGTCAGGGCGACGACGCCGAGCAGAGCTACGCTACGAACACTATTTATCGTCATCTGTAATTTGGTTCAACCCGAGAGGAATCAATATCATAACCCGGTTGCCGCTCCATGCCTAATCTGATACAGTCGCGCGCAAATGCCCCAAGAAGCCCTCGGGATGGTTGAGACCAAAGGATTGATTGGCGCGATCGAGGCGGCGGATGCCATGGTGAAAGCGGCGAACGTCGTGTTGGTTGGTAAGGAATACATCGGAGCGGGATACGTAACGGTGATGGTGCGCGGCGATGTCGGTGCGGTCAAAGCCGCGACCGACGCTGGCGCGGCTGCGGCCCGTCGCGTCGGCGAGCTCGTGTCGGTGCACGTGATCCCGCGTCCCCACAGCGAAGTCGAGAAGATACTGCCGAAGTCCTAGGGCGCGGGATGGCGAACCCTCTGCCGGGCTCCACTTCCAAAGCGAGCGATCGCGACCTGGCGTCGATGGCCGAAGCGCGTTCGCTGGCGCGCAAGGCGAGAGCCGCCCAGAATCAGATAGTCGAGCTTTCTCAAGAGCGCATTGACGCGATTGTCGACGCCATGGCGGCGGCGATTGCGCCGCAATGCGAGAGCCTTGCCCGCCTGGCCGTCGAAGAAACGGGCTACGGCGTCGTCGCCGACAAAGTTCAGAAGAACCAGTTTTCCGCCGACCGCATCTATAAGTTCATTCGACCGATGAAGACCGTCGGCGTGCTCGCACGCCTCGAGGATCGCAAGGTCGTCGAGATTGCCGAGCCGTTCGGCGTGGTTGCAGCGATCGTGCCGTCGACCAACCCCACATCGACGGCTATCTATAAGATTCTGATCTCGCTGAAGGCACGCTGCGCGATCGTGATCAGCCCGCATCCGTCCGCCGTTCGATGCATTACGCGTGTCGCCGAGATCATGAACGAAGCCGCGCGCGGCGCTGGCGCACCGGACGGCAGCATCAACTGGATGACGACCGTGACACTCGAGGGCACGCAAGAGCTGATGAAGAGCCGCGACGTCGCCGTTATTCTCGCGACTGGCGGCATGGGGCTGGTTCGGGCCGCGTACAGCTCCGGCAAGCCGGCATACGGCGTCGGCCCCGGCAACGCACCGTGTTACGTCGAAAGCTCCGCGGATGTTCGGAAAGCAGCGTCGGACATCATTACAGGCAAGACGTTTGACAACGGCCTGCTCTGCTCCTCTCCGAACTCCATCGTCGTCGACGCCAACATCGCTGAGGAGCTGAAGCGTGAGCTGGTTCAGCAAGGGGCATATTTTCTGAGCGCGGCCGAAGTGGACGCGGTCGGCAAAGTACTGGTGTCGCCCCAGAGGCTCCCAAACCCGGCGCTCGTCGGAAGGCCCGCGCCCTTCATCGCCGAGAAAGCCGGCATTACCGTGCCTGCAGGGACGCGCGTCTTGATCGCTCCTCTCGCCGGTGTTGGACGCGATTATCCGTTGTCGATCGAAAAGCTCTGCCCCGTGCTTTCGATCTATGTTGTACAGGACTGGAAGGAGGGCTGCGAGCGCTGCAAGGAGATCCTGCGATACGGCGGCATGGGGCACACGATGTCGATCCACTCTCGCAATGATCAGGTGATTCTGGAGTTTGGCTTGAAGAAGCCTGCGTTCAGAATCGTCGTGAACACGCCGACGACCCACGGTTCTGTCGGCATGACGACTGGACTTGATCCCGCCATGACGCTCGGCTGCGGTGGTTGGGGCGGCAACATCACCTCCGACAACATCTCGCCCAAGCACCTCTTGAATATCAAGAGGCTCGCGTACGAGTTGACTCCCGTGCAGCAAGGGCGAGCGACGACCGACGATGGACGATCGACGGACGCTGGACGATCGACGATGGACGATCGACGATCGACGGGTCTGAGTCCCGAGGTGCTGAGCGAGCGCGTCGATCGGTTCCTCGCCTCGCGGGGGCTTGCTGCCCCGGCAGTACCGGCTCCTTCGGTCGCGGAGACGAGCCCTGGTCGTCCGGCGGCCTTTGTCTGTGAGGAAGACGTTCGGCAGGCTCTGAAGGCAGGTACCAGAATCGTAATCGACAGCCGATCGATTGTGACGCCGTCCGCGCGTGATCTCGGGGAGGAAAAGCGGATCTTTGTCGATTCTCGCTGATATCGTGCTGACTGTGTTGGACTTAAGTTTGACGCTCCACCGATCGCATGTTACTCTCGAAAGTCTGGACTTCTTCATGAACAAGAGAACCTGGCTGCAGGCGGCGGCCGCTCTCGGCGTGAGCGTCTTGATGGTCGGGTGTGGCAGCAGTCTGAAGACTGTCCAACCGACGGTCACGCCCGCGCCTGCCCCACCGCCAGTCGCTGTCCAGGCTCCAGCGCCGCCCGCAGAGGACCCCGTGACGGTGCTCATTGCCCAATCTCAGCAGTACTTCCTGGACGGCGAGCGCGAGCGGGGGCTTGGGCATCTGGAACAGGCGAAGAAGGATTTCGACGAAGCGATCGACGTTCTCCTGAGGTCGCCGTACGGTGCGCGCTCGGAGGCGCGGATCCGGCAGCACTTCGATCTTCTCGTTGAGCGGATCAGCGCGTACGAGATTACGGCGCTTGCACAGGGAGATGGTTTTGCCGAGAAGGTCTCCGAGCCGGCCTCGATCGACGACCTGCTCGCCCTGTCCACGTTCGACACACCAGCCGCGACGGCAGAGATTCAGACGGCCGTCGCGAGCGACTTGAGCCTGACAAGTCACGATATCGAGATCCCGCTGAACAGCCGCGTGCTCTCCTACGTCGAGCTCTTTCAGGGCCGACTACGCGAGTTCATCGGCGAAGGATTGCAACGCGGTTCTCGGTACCTGCCCATGATTCAGGACGAGTTCAAGAGAGCCGGCCTTCCGCTCGACCTTGCGTACGTACCGCTCGTCGAGAGCGCGTTCAAGACCAACGCGCAATCGCGCGCGCGCGCCAAAGGCATGTGGCAGTTCATGCGTTCGACCGGCCTCGAGCACGGGTTGAAGCAGAACTGGTATGTCGACGAGCGATCGGACCCTGAAAAGGCGACGCAGGCGGCGGCAAAGTACCTGAAGACGCTGGCGGGCATGTTCGACGGCGATTGGCACCTGGCCCTGGCTTCCTACAACGGAGGTCCCGGCCGAGTGCAGCGCGCAATGAAGCGCGGACGCAAGGGCGATTTCTGGGAGCTGAGCAAATCGCCACGTCTGCTCCCGCGCGAGACTCGCGAATACGTGCCGATGATCCTTGCGGCGATGGTCATCGCCAAGAACCCGGCGCAATACGGATTCGAACCCTCTCCGGACCAGCCGCTGAGCTACGAGCGTGTCACGGTGAAGGATCCGATCGACTTGCGAAGAGTTGCAGAGTGGACCGGCACTCCGATCGACGAGATCGAATCGCTGAATCCGGAGCTCAGACGCTGGACAACTCCCGTCCGCACGCCGGCCTATGAAGTGAAGGTGCCTGTAGGGACGGGCGACGCATTCAGAACGCGTCTGGCAGAGGTGACACCTGAGTCGCTTGCGGCGTTCCAGTGGCACACCGTAAAGCGTGGCGAATCGCTGCTCTCCATCTCGCGCAAGCTGCAGGTGAAACAGGCGGACCTGGCTGAAGCCAACTACCTGTCGGTGCGCGCTCGCGTGGCTGCGGGGCAGCAACTGATCATCCCGCGTGCGCCGACGACGCTGATGGCCGCAAGCGTCGACAACCCTGCGCCTGCCGCCCAGTTGGCTGAATCACGGTCGGTGGTGTCCCAGGAGGCATCCCTCACCGCGCCTGCGGCCCCTGTGCCATCCGAGCCGCAGCGCCTCACCTATCGTGTCAAGCGCGGCGACACGCTCTTCTCGATCGCCAAGCTCTACAACACCACAGTCGAAGCGCTCAAGTCGTGGAATACGAAGACTGTTCGCGGCAACCGCATCAATGCGGGCGATCGCCTCACGATTTTCGCCTCGCGCACCGCGAACTAGTTTTTCAGTTTCACTTCTGAAGAGGCGCGATGGTGAAGATGCCGCCAGACCTGCGGGACGTGTTAGCCGCGGGATCACTATCTGGCGACTCATTGCCAGGGCTGCGCCGGAACGCGATGACGGCTCCCTGCTCATCGAACGCCGTCGGCTCTGGACCGATAGACGGATTCATGATCGACGTACGCGTCGTGACATGGTTGTAGCCGAGCGCATGTCCCAACTCATGCGTGCGCAGGAGCCGCCGTTGGTCGCTGGCCTTGTCGAAGTCCCGATCGAGGTAGATGGCGCCCGCAGTGACTTGCCCGCTGTCGTCGGGAATCCAGCCGCCAAAGCCAATCGTGTTCGCGAGGCCCATCACCCCTTTGTAGCGCCCCACCACAATTTTTCCCGTTCGAATCGTGTTGACGAGCGCACCGGATGCAGCGGATTCGCGCTGCACCGAAGCGAACGTCGTGAACGTATTGCCGGTGAGCAGCGCCAGTGCGTCGGTCAAGTGTGTGACAAGGAGCTCCGTCTCAGCTTCAGTGAGCTGTTCTGACGACGCACGATACTCCCGGCCGTCGCCAAAGCTCTTTTCGTAGTTCATGACGGTCGTCAAGACCACGAGCACCGGTGCGGATGTCCATCGCTCGAGACGTCCGTTGCTCCGGAACATCTCGTCGAACGCGTTGATATCAAAGAGCGCCGGGATTAGTGACTCCTGAACCACGTCCGCCATTGGCATCGTCACGGTCGTCCGTCGCTCGATGACGAAGGGAGCCGACAGAACCGCTTGCTGTTTTCCCGGCTCGAGGTTGTCAACGTTGAAGGATCCATTGGCGTCTGATACGGCAGTTCGCGATCCGATGCGTACAGTTACGCCGCCAATCGGCTGGCCGTCGATGGCATTCACCGTCGCGCCGCGAAGAGACCGCCCGGCCGAACCGTCGCTGGGCGCGCTCGGCGAGCTCGAGCCGCACGCGGACGAGAGCGCCGAACAGAGGGCAATTGCAGTCCAGATTCGGGGTGACATCCTGCGCAACCGCTGCAAGGGTCGTGCTTTAGCTGAAAAGCAGGAAGATGGCCGAAATAGTGCGCACTTGGGGGAAGCGCCGATTACAAGGCTGAAGACGCGGTAACGAAAGTCGCCGTATATTACAGGCTGACCCATTGTTTCAAGGAGTTCATATCATGCGCTCGATTTACGCGTCTACGCTCGCGATTGCCATCGGGATGCTCATACCTCTTTCCCATGCCGCACAGGGACAGGGTGACGCCGCCCGCGCCGTCACAGGCGGTGGTGTCCTGGTGCCCGGCTGGACGGGAAAGATCGACGCCAGCGAAGAAAGAGGCGGAGCGACGCTGAACGGCGCGAAGCTCGCCGGCACACCGAACGCGCTGCAGGTGACGACCGGTCCGGCCGTCGCCTATTGGAGTCAGGCGAACAAGGCGGCCGGCAACTACACGGTGAGGGCTACGTTCGCCGAGCCGAAATACATGAATCTGAACGACCATCCGCATCCCTACGGCATCCTGATCGGCGGCAATGACCTCGGGACGCCGCAACAGTCCTATCTGTACTGCGCCGCGTACGGCAACGGCGTGTTCATCGTGCGGGGGTTTGGGCCAGAGCCGTTCCGGATGAACGGGGGCCGTGGCGAGGCGAACGCGGCCATCCACAAGGCCGCGGGGCCAGGACAACCCGTGACGCAGGACATTGCCATGTCGGTCACTGGCGACAAAGTCAGCTGTTCGATCAATGGAACCGTGGTCGGGAGCTACGACAAGGCCGCGGTGGTCGGGCCAGGCAAGCTGAAGTCGACCGACGGGATTTACGGGATTCGCTTCGCGCACAACACAGAGGGTACGGTCACTGGCCTGACGATGACGAAGAACTAGAACTGGGGAGCAATTCCTGCACTGCTGCCCCTCGTACCGGGCAGCGATTCCTGCACCGGTTGCAAAGCCTGCGGCGGTTCCTGGCCGATTAGCCGGCGTCCTCGCCGAGGAGAACAATTTGCAGGTCCACGCTTTGTGCTGGCCAGCCTTCAAAGCGCGGCCGTTGTTGGCGTAGACGCCCTCCCCGTCATTGTCGAGGTCGATGTCTCGTACGGTCTTCCAATCTTCACGATGGTTGGTCTGCCCGACACGAGCATTCGCGAAAGCCGCGATCGCGTGCGCACCGCCATACGGAACTCCGGGTTTCAGTTCCCTGCTCATCGCGTTACGGTCAATCTTGCGCCTGCGGATGTCCGCAAGGCGGGCGCCTCGTACGACCTGCCAATAGCGCTCGGCATCCTGGCCGCCACCGGTGTCATCTCGGGCCGCGATATTCGCGACATCGTTTTGCTTGGCGAGCTGTCGCTCGACGGCTCCATTCAGCCCATCCGAGGTGTGCTTCCGGTGGCCGTTGCCGCACGCCGCGACGGCAGGTCGGCGCTGCTGCTGCCGCGGGCGAACGCGCCGGAAGCCTGCGTGGTCGATGGCTTGAGAATCTTACCTGTCGATTCTCTCCTCGAAGCCGTGAGCGCTTTAAACCAACCTATCGATCGAGCGTCCGTTGACCTCGCCGCGGTTCGATCAACTCTGATGGGAGCCGCTCCCGTTCCATCGAACGACCCTCAGCCCGACTTCTCTGATGTTGCGGGTCAGGGCCTGCCGAAGCGCGCCCTCGAAATTGCCGCGGCCGGCGCCCACAACGTGCTGCTCGTCGGAGCACCCGGCGGCGGAAAAACGATGATGGCGAGACGGCTTCCTGGCATCCTGCCTCGGCTCGACTTCGACGAAGCGCTGGAGTGCACATCCGTGCATTCGGTGGCCGGCACCCTTCCAGCGGGGACCGCGCTGATGACGGAACGGCCGTTCCGTGCGCCACATCACACTATTTCCGAGCCGGCGATGATCGGCAGTGGCGCGTCGCCTCGTCCAGGAGAGATCAGCCTCGCACACAACGGTGTGCTCTTTCTCGACGAGCTCGCGGAGTTTCCGCGCGGTGTTCTCGAGGCCTTGCGTCAACCGCTCGAAGAGGGGCGTGTCACCGTGGCGCGTGCGGCGCGCAGTGCGGCGTTCCCCGCGCGCTTCATGCTGATTGCCGCGATGAATCCCTGCCCGTGCGGATTCAGGGGAGATGGGCGGCGGCTGTGCCGCTGCTCCGACCCGCAGATCCAGCGATACGTGGGGAAGATCTCGGGCCCGTTGCTCGACAGAATCGATCTGGTCGTCGAGGTGCCCGCCACCGGCACGTGCATCGTCGCTACGGCGCACGAGGAGTCTTCGGGGGAAATTCGCGAGCGAGTCATCGCGGCACGAGCGCGGCAGCATTCCCGTGTTGCCGGATTGCTCAATTCGCGACTCACAGGATCGACCCTCCGCGATCAGTGCGTACTGGATGGGCAAAGCGTCAAATTGATGGAGGCAGCGATCGGAAAATTCTGCCTCAGCGCCCGAGGCACAGATCGACTGCTGCGAGTCGCACGCACAATCGCGGACCTCGGAGCCTCGCGGAACATTCGACGTGAGCACGTGGCCGAGGCGATCCAGTACCGCTGGATGTTCGCCTGATTTTCGCTTTCGTGAAGTTTGGCTTCCGGAACGCCGAAACGTTGTGTTACAGTCCGTGTGCCTTTCGGTTTTGAGCTCTCGCGAGGCACTCCCCCAACCGCTTTCGCTGTCGAATTCATGTCGAGACGCTACACGATTGTCGTTGCCGATCGCCAAACAGGCGCCGTTCGCCGATGCACTATCCGTCTGCGTCCGGTGGCTGTGGCCCTCGTGTGCGTCCTGGCAGCGCCGGTTGTCGCCGGTCTGGCGCTTCGATTGACGGCCGTCGCAGAGGTCGAGCATCTCCGGACGGCGAATTCGACCCTCCTGCAGGAAAACAGCAGCTATCGCGAAGCGACGGGCACGCTGGCGACGCAAATCGAGTCGTTGCAGTCGGCCATCAGCGAGCTTGGCATTCGCGCGCGGCTCGACCCCGTGTCGGCACGCGCGATGGAAAAGCTTCCGGCCAACATCAAAAACCAGGCTGCAGGCGGCACCACTGTCGCGGGTGCGACCGCAATGCTCACGGCGGACGTTACGGCATCCTCGTTTTCGTTCTCGTCTGCCGAGCACACGTTCGGTCTCTTGAAGAACGTCCTGACCGGCCTTGAAAGTCACCTCAACATCGTCCGCCGCACGGTTGAAAAGCGCGAAGCGTTGATGAATGCGACGCCGTCGATCTGGCCAATTCACGGGTGGCTGTCGGCCAGCTTCGGGATGAGGCCCGATCCGTTCACGGGCCAGCGCGACTTTCATCCCGGCCTCGACATTTCGGCCGACAAAGGTACGCCCATCTTGGCGACTGCCGACGGGCTCGTCGAGCTTGCCGCGCCGAGCGGCGACTACGGCAACCTCGTCGTGGTGAATCACGGCTACGGCCTGGTCACCCGCTACGGCCACCTCTCGAAGTTCGCGGTGTGGACTGGTAAGCAGGTCCAGCGCGGCGAGGTGCTCGGATATGTGGGAGCCACAGGCCGTGCCACGGGCCCCCATCTGCACTACGAAATCCTCGCCAACGGCAGGCTGATGAACCCCATGCAGCTGCTTGCCGGCAAAGCCCAAGACTAACTCGTCCGGCGGTTCCTTGCGGTTCCGCTCTTCGTTCGCTAAGATTGTCTGAATACCCTCGTTACGATTCATGCCGATACTGGGTACACTCCTCGCAAAAGTCATAGGCACGCAGAACGAACGCGAACTGAAGAAGTTGCGGCCCGTCGTTGAGCAGGTCAACGCCTTCGAGCCTGCGCTGAAGCAGTTGGCCGACGAGCAGGTGCGCGCCAGAACGGCCGCGTTCCGCGAGCGGCTCGCCAAAGGCGAAACCGTCGACGATCTGCTGCCCGAAGCCTTCGCGGTCGTCCGGGAAGCCGGCCGGCGGGTGTTGAACATGCGGCACTTCGACGTCCAGCTGATTGGTGGAGCGTTCCTTCACAACGGCACCATCGCCGAGATGAAGACCGGCGAAGGCAAGACCCTCGTCGCGACCCTTCCCGCCTATCTCAACGCGCTGGAAGGCAAAGGGGTTCACGTCGTTACCGTGAACGACTATCTCGCCCGCCGCGACTCTGAGTGGATGGGTCGCATCTATCGCTTCCTCGGGATGAGCGTCGGCGTCATTCAACACGACCTCAACGATGCCGAGCGTCAGAAAGCATATGCCTCCGACATCACCTACGGGACGAACAACGAGTTCGGCTTCGACTATCTCCGCGACAACATGAAGTTCGAGTTGTCGCAGTACGTCCAGCGCGGCCATCATTTTGCGATCGTGGACGAAGTCGACAGCATTCTGATCGACGAAGCCCGAACGCCTCTCATCATTTCCGGACCGGCCGAGGCGTCGACGGACCTGTACTACGAAGTTGATCGCATCATTCCGAGGCTGAAGCCGGGCGCGAAAACCAAGGGCGACACCAAGGCCGAGGATCGTGAAGCGCTGGAACAGACTGGCGACTACATCGTCGACGAGAAACACAAGACCGTGACCCTGACGGAAAGTGGCATGCAGGCGGCCGAAAAGAATCTGTCGCACCGGTTGAATGGCGGGCATCTCTACGACATGGAGAACGCGCATATCAAGCACCATGTCGAGCAGGCACTGCGCGCCCACGCGATCTTCCGGCTCGACGTCGACTACATGATCAAGGACGGTCAGGTGGTCATCGTCGATGAGTTCACGGGACGGCTCATGCCGGGCCGGCGCTGGAGCGACGGCCTCCATCAGGCGGTTGAGGCCAACGAGAAGGTCAAGATCGAGCGCGAGAATCAGACGCTCGCGACCATTACGTTCCAGAACTATTTCCGCAAGTACAAGAAGCTCTCCGGCATGACCGGCACGGCCGACACCGAGGCCGAGGAGTTCGCCAAGATCTACAAGCTCGATGTCGTCGTCATTCCGCCGAACAAGCCGCTCAGGCGTGTCGAGGAGCCCGACTCGATCTATCGAACCGAGCCGGAGAAGTCAGAAGCCATCGTCCAGGACATTTTGCAGATGCAGGAAGCCGGCCGTCCGGTGCTTGTGGGCACCGTCTCGATCGAGAAGTCGGAGCGACTCTCGTCGAAACTGAAGAAGCGCGGCATGAAGCACGTCGTGCTGAATGCGAAGTATCACGCACAGGAAGCCGAGTTTGTCGCGCAGGCCGGCCGCAAG
>JAMQPK010000014.1 GCA_023717525.1 Vicinamibacterales bacterium
GCAGCAGGTCGTGTTCAGCACGCCGAGTGTGGCGATGCGGAACGGAGACTTCTCGCAGGCCGGCGTGCCCATCATCGATCCCCAGACGGGCCAGCAGTTCCCCGGCAATCAGATCCCGAAAAACCGGTTGGATCCGATCGCTATCAAGCTGCTGGAGTTTTACCCCGAACCGAACATTGCCGGCGCGGCACTGTCGCGGAACTATCTCGCGCTGCAGAACCACACGACCGACAAGGATCAGTTCACACAGCGCGTCGATTTCATCGAAGGTTCGAAGTCGTTCTGGTTCGGCCGCTTCAGCTGGACCGATGAGCACGTGCTCGACCCGAACCTGAAGGACAACGGCCAGGTCGTCGATACGAACGTCAAGCAGGTAATGGTGTCGAACACGCGGACGCTGTCGCCCAGCGTGGTCAACGAAATGCGCTTCGGTGCGACGAAGTTCTACAACAATCTGGCGCAGGAGCTGCAGTACAAGCGCAACGTCCACGAAGAGGTCGGGCTCGGTCTGTTCATCCCACCGCCAATCAGCTGGGGTCTTCCCAACATGAGCATCGCCGGGTTCAGCGGTTTTGGAGACAATCCGTCGCTGCCGTTCACCGGCAACAATTCCATTTTTCAGTTCATCGACAACGTCTCCTGGATTCGCGGCAACCATTCCATGAGGATTGGAGCCGAGATTCGTCACGATCGATACAACATGATCGGCACGCAGGAAATTCGCGGTTCGCTGAACGAAGACAGACCGGCCACCGGTTACAGCTTCGCCGACTACATGCTCGGCAGGATCTCAGGGACGCGGAGCGCCGGCGCACTTGGTGAAGGGTGGTACCGGGCGACCAGCCAGGCGTACTTCATGCAGGACACCTGGAGGATGCGGTCGAATATCACGCTCGATCTGGGACTGCGTTACGAATTGACGCCGCCCTGGCTGGACGTGAAGGGCGAGATGATGAACATCTGGGTGCCTCCCGGTTTTGGAACACCTTCCCAGCAGGGCAAACCCTGTTTGATACGCGTCGGCAGCGGCGACGTATACGAGAACGTGGCGACGCGGTTCGATCCGGCGATTTGCGTCGCGCGTGATGGCCGCCTGGGAGATCGATTGATTGCCGCCGACAAGACGAACTTTGCGCCCCGCATCGGCGTGGTGTGGAGCCCATCGCCGAAGACGAGCGTGCGAACCGGTTACGGCATCTTCTACGCGCAGGATTCGACCAACCCGGTCTTCGATATGAGCCGTAACATTCAGGGGCGCATTACGGCGCAGAGTTCAGGGTTGACGCTCGCCCAGCCCTACGACGGCGGATCAACGAACCCTTGCGGTGTGCAGATGCCGCCGCAGGTGTGTGTCACGGCGCCGCAGGTCCTGGGCAATCAATACGACCGTCGCACGCCATTCGTCGAGCAGTACCTCCTCAACTTCCAGCGGGAAATAGGAGCCAGCACGGCTGTGGAGATCGGGTACTTTGGGAGCCGAGGGCACCGCTTGCAGCGCTTCATCACGCTGAACCAGCCCGTACCCGGCACGAGCCTTCCCGTCCTTGCTCGTGCTCCCGCACCCGAGCTGGGAAACTGGCAGATGATCAGTAGCGTGGGCCATTCGGACTACAACGCGCTGGCTGCGAAGCTGACGCGCCGGTTGGCGAAAGGGTTCTCTGGTTTGACGTCCTACACCTATTCGAAATCCAATGACAACGGCAGCGGGCTTCGCGCCCCCGGCGAACCGCTGAAGCCACAGCAGGGTGATTGCTGGGAGTGCGAAAACGGGCGGTCCGTCTTCGACGTTCGGCACCGTCTGACCGCGTCGTTCCTCTATGAAATTCCAGTCGGCGCCGGGCGCAAGTATCTGTCGGAGGGCGGCGTGCTCGACGTCATCGC
>JAMQPK010000046.1 GCA_023717525.1 Vicinamibacterales bacterium
TACCCGTCGAACTGCACGACCAAAGCGACTTGAGGCTGTCCTCTGCTTGATCACCCACGAACCGCGCCGCGACTTCGCCCAGATGTGCGTGAAGCCGAGCAGGTCGAAGCTGCCCGGTCCTCCGCGCCCTTCCGGGTCGTCGGTGCGGCTGACGGGCTGGCCGAACGAGACCAGCCGCGTTTTTTCCGGGTGGAGCGTGAGACCGTACTTCTCGAATCGCTTCGGGAGTACGTTCATCACGCGACGGGCATCTTCCTCAGTCGAGAGCACCACGACAAAATCGTCCGCATAGCGGACGAGGAACGCGCGGCCACTCAGCCGCGGCTTCACGTCCGCTTCGAACCACTTGTCGAGAACCTCGTGGAGGTAGACGTTCGCAAGCAGCGGCGAGACCACCCGCCTTGCGGCGAGCCGGCCTCGGGGTAGCTCAGTTGTCCCTTCTCGAGCACCCCTGCCTTGAGCCACTTATTGATCGTGCGGCGCACGACTCCATCACGCACCCGCCGGTCGAGGAAGCCCCTCAGGTGACCGTGGACCAGGGAATCGAAGAATCCCTGGATGTCCACCTCAAGCACCCAGCCCCCTCGCATCGTCATCAAGCCATCGCGAAGCACTCGCAGCGCGTCGTGGGCCGAACGACCCGGCCTGAAGCCAAACGAGCAGTCCAGGAACTCCTGCTCGTAGATGGCCTCCAGGACCATCGCCACCGTCCTCTGGAGGATCTTGTCCTCGAAAGTCGGGATGCCGATGGGCCGTGTCTTTGACCCGTCACCCTTGGGGATGTGCACCCTCCGTACAGGCGGCGCCTTGTACGTACCCGCCTTGAACCGCTCGAGCAGGTTTCGGAGATTCTCGTCCAGCTTCTCCGCGTACTCCGCTGCCGTCCGTCCGTCCACGCCCGCCGCCCCATCCTTCCGGGTTCGTCGGTACGCCTCGCGAAGGAACTCGACATCGATGCGGTGGGCCAGCGTCGTGAGTGCCCCCGGCACCGTCCTCGCCAGCTCCGCTATCCGTTGCAGTCTCGTGGAGATGTCCAGGGGACTCGAAGTTCCCGTCATCTTTCCCTCCAACGGTTCCGTTCACCGGCTCCCCCGTCCCTCCACAGGGTCCCTTCGGGGCTGGTTCCCCTGCTTCGTCGGTACCATGAGGAGCTGCGACTTCCTGCCGCCCGTCCCGCCGCACTTCGTTGCCTTCGTTTGGCGGTACCTGCGTGCGCTCTCTTGTTCGCTCCCGCGAGCACGGAGCGCCGCGCTTCGCGAGCCTGGGCTTGTTTCCCGGTTGCCCGACCGGACCGACTCAGGAGACGGCAGGATCTCCCAGGTTCCTGGCGAACCCCATGCGTGCACCTGCCCCGCTCTGTGACCCCGGCGGGATCTCCGACCCAGGCCATTGCGGGCCTTCGATGCTGCCTACGCGTCAGCATACGGCGTAGGCTCCCAGCGACTGTGCTTTCGAGGCTCAATCACGCGGCGGTTGCACTCCCTGTGTACGCCTCGCAGCGCCGGTCTCCCGGGCGCCACGCAACACTCGGTTCCGGGTGGTGGCCAACCTTTCCCGGGCAGGGGTCGATACCCTGCAGGGTTCGTCCGAGAGGTTTCAGTATTCGACTTCCATCCTCCTCTCCCAGGCTTTGCCTGGCGCACATGCTGGTCACTTAACGCGCGCGGGGCTGGTGAGTGACGACCACAGGATCCGGACGGCTCACGGTCACGGTCACGGCGACGGTCACGGCGCCACGGTCACGGTCGACGGTCGACGCAAGTTGCAGCCATCGGCGCACCGTGGGCCGTGATCCGTGCAGCCGTGACCGTGACCGTGACCGTCGACCGTGCCAGGCCTGCGCTAAGTGACTGGCATTGGCGCTAGTCGTCGCTGGCGGAAATGCCAAGAAGTTGCGCCGCGGGGCTGAGAGGATCAGCGTGGGGCCATGGGACGACGTGCTCCGACGTTCGAGTTGCTGCCTCGTCAACGCGCGATCCTCGAGCGGCTGAACCGGCAGCGCACGCTCGAGCGGCGACTCGCTGAGCGCGTCCAAGTGGTGCTGTGGTCGGCGGCCGGCAAGCCGTCGGTCGAACAAGCGGCGGCGCTCGGGGTTGACCCGCAGCGGATCCTGCGCTGGAGACACCGCTGGGGCGACGAGAGCGGGCTGCTCGCCGACGCGGAGCGCTGCGAGGAAACCAGCGACGAGAAACTCGAAGCGCTGGTGGTGGAGGTGCTGTCCGACGAGGAGCGGAGCGGCTCGCCCGGCAAGTTCAGCGCAGAGCAACTTGCAAGGATCATCTCGCTGGCCTGCGAGGACCCGACGGAGCTCGAGCTGCCGATCACGCACTGGGCGCCACGGGAGCTCGCCCTCGAGGCCCAGCGACGCGGCATCGTCCCGTCCATCTCGCCGCGGCACCTCGCGCGTTTTTTTGGCGGAGGCGGATCTCCACCCGCATCGCTGGCAGTCCTGGCTCAACCCGAAGATCGAGGATCCGGTGCGGCACGCGGAGCAAGTCGCCAGCATCTGCGACGTGTACGCTCAGGCATCGGCGCTCGAGGGGGCGGGAACGCACGTGGTCTCCTGCGACGAGAAGACGGGAATCCAGGCGCTGGAGCGAGCCGCAGCGACGCGTCCGACTCGACCCGGCCAGGACGAGCGCCGTGAGTTCGAGTACGTGCGCCACGGCACGCTGTGCCTGATGGCAAACCTTCAGGTCGCGACGGGCAAGGTCCTGGCACCGACGATCGGGCCCACGCGCTCCGAGGCGGACTTCGCGCAGCACGTCGCGCAGACGGTGGCGACGGATTCGAGCGCGGGCTGGCTCTTCGTCGTCGACAACCTCACGACGCACTGCTCGGAGACGCTGGTCCGCTGGGTGGCGAAGCTGGAGGGTTTTGAGGGTGACCTGGGCAAGAAGGGCAGCTCGGGCATCCTCGAGAACGTGGAGACGCGACGCTCGTTCCTCATCGACGAGGCCCATCGCGTGCGGTTCGTCTACACGCCCAAGCACTGCTCATGGCTGAACCAGATCGAATGCTGGTTCAGCATCCTCGTGAGGCGTGCACTGCGGCGCGGCTCGTTCTCGTCGACGGAGGCGTTGGCGAAGCGGATTCGCGAGTTCATCGACTACTTCAATCGTCTCCTCGCCAAACCGTTCCGCTGGACGTACACCGGGCGGCCGCTCGCCGTGTAGCGGGATGATCTTCATCTCGCGGCGTCGGCGTCGGCGTCGGCGTCCGGCGTCGGCGTCAGCGTCGGCGTCAGCGTCAGCGTCAGCGTCAGCGTCAGCGTCAGCGTCAGCGTCAGCGTCAGCGTCGGCGTCAGCGTCAGCGTCAACGTCAACGCGGGCGTCGGCGTCAGCGTCAACGTCGGCGTCGGCGGTTGGAAGACGGTTGGTCCTGGGGTATCTATGAGGTGCCCTTGCCATGGCAAACGATCGACCCACCCTGGTTGAGTCCGACGGTCCCTCGGCGGCAGTTGTGGAGCCGCAACACGACCGCGCCGACCTCCCGCATGAAGGACTGGATCTCTACGGCGTTCTGGAAGAGGCCTACCGAATGACGGCGGCCTGGCAGGGCGTATCCTGGGCTCGCGGAACCTCCGGCGACCAGCACAAGCGAGCCCTCAGTGGCGCGCTTCTTAGTTACAGCTTGCCCGGAAATTCGGAGGGCACGCGGCGCGCCCACGTGGCCGGCCGGCGGTGCCGCCGACCCGCAGCGCCGCCCGCCCCGCCGCGGCATTCCGGCCCGGAACTCGCCTGCGCGGTCCCGCCGCCCGCTTACCCCACCAGGACGACCTCCCTGCGCGCCGCCAGCCCGCGCAGCAGCTTGTTGAGGTTGAATCCGAGGACAGCTCGCTGCCCGCACGCACCCATAGTGGCAGCGCTCCGCGCAGCCGGTTTGTTGAACCCGTACTTCCCGCACTTTATCGTCCCGATACCACCTTCGACTTGTGCCCGCTCCGAAACCAGCGTGTCCTTCATCTTGCCCGAGACGCGCCAATGGGCTCGCCCGCGCGGCGCCAAGCCGATGTGCTTCACCCCGAGCCGCGTCAGCTCGGTCACGTTCGCCTCGCTCCAGCCGCCACGGTCGTAGGCGTAGGCTCGCGGTGGCTTCCCGAACTTTGCGATGTGATCCCTCACCGCCCGCACCGCGAACTTCGAATCGTGCAGCTCGCTCTTGTCCGTCCCCAGCGTCGCAAGCAGGAAGCCACCACGCAGCCGCGTGATTCCCCAGCTCAAGCCGAACTCCACCGTCTTGCCGACCTTGCCGCGGACGATGGCGTACAACTCGGGAATCCGCAGGTTGATGATCTTCTTCGAAGCCACGTACCCCGTCCGCAGCCAGTACCGGATCTGCGGGGTCAGCTTCCCCATCGTCTGATGCAGGTGCTTCAGCCTGGCCCAGGCGACCTTCTTGTACCTGCGCAGCCTCGCCGCCGTCTCCGCGGAGACGTCCTTCACCGCCTGACCGAGCATCTGGTTCGCCTTCTCGATGACCGTCGTCATCTGGGCGACCATCTTGTCCTTGGCAGCCTTCGTCTTCTCCTTCGCGAACAGCCGGTACTCGCGAACCTTGCGCTTGGCCGTGGCGAACACCGTCGCCACCTTGTCGACGAACCCCCTCAGGGCTGGCCCGACCTTCTTGCTCGCGGCGACGACCGCCGTCACAAACGATGCCATCAAGCCCATCTCGTTCGGGTGCGGGATGGCCGCTTCTTGCGCCGTCGTATCCGCCACCACGACCGTCGGGTCCGCCAGCTTCTCCTCGACCGCCCACTTCACCACGTACTCGTTGAGCCGCCGAATCCCGTCCTCGCCGAGCAACTCCTCGAAGTCCTGAATGGTGTTGGCGTCCGGCGTCCACTCCGTCTCGGTCAGGCCACACAGGTACCGCGCCGGCGCGTAGTGGCGGATCTGATCCTCGGTATCCCGGTAGGTCATCCTCCGCGTGGCGCGGAACGCAACTGCACCGACGAGGGCTCGCAGATGCGGCGGTCGCCCCGCCTCGCTCTTGAGCTTGCTCATCCGAATCGCCTGGACGAGCTCCAGTAACTCGGTCCAGTCGATCTCGTGCGTCATCAACACCAGGCGGTGGTTCTCGTCGAGCGCGATCATAGACCTCGTCGATCGCGCGAAGAGCTCCGCCTGCCGGCTGCGCTGCCGTCGGGGCGTGGCCATGCGTCGTCTCCTCGAGCCTCACGTCTCGAGGTCACGATCGCACGCGCGTCTGACATCACGCCCGTCGAGAACGGCCCGAATTTCCGGGCAAGCTGTAACTAACACTACTGAGCCGAAAACTTGGACGCGGATCTGGGCTGTGATCTAAACGTTGCATGGGCTACGAACTGGATGCCGGCGCGCAGACCCGGCTGGACGAGTACTTCTCTGCGATCGGCGTGGCGCTGGACAACAAGACCCGCCGAGCATCGTTCGCTACGTACGCGATGGGGTTGTTCGGCAGCGCCGACCGCAAGAGCGCCGAACCGATCGCAGCGATGGCGAGTGCAGACGCGGAGGCGTGCGAACCCGCCCATCATCGGCTGCTCCGATTCCTGCGTGACTCGCCGTGGAGCGATCGCGACGTCCGCCGTGTGGCAGCGAAGCATGCGATCGAAGCGATGACGGTCGATGAACCGATCCAAGCGTGGATTGTTGACGACACGGGTTTCCTGAAACAGGGAAAGCACTCGGTCGGCGTACAGCGGCAGTACACGGGGTCGGCGGGCAAGATCGCCAACTGCCAACTCGGTGTCAGCCTGAGCCTCGCGACGCCCTCAGCGCATGTCCCGATCGATTTCGAGCTGTACCTGCCGGCGGACTGGGCCGGCGATCCGGGCCGGCGCAAGGAGTGCCACATCCCGGAGGATGTCGGGTTCAAGACGAAGGAGGAGCTGGCGCTGAGGATGATCGATCGGGCCGTTGCCGACGGAGTTCCGGGCGGCATCGTACTTGCCGATAGTTGGTATGGTCGATCCCATCGGTTCCGAAGCGCGATACGAGTTCACGGATTCCACTATGGGCTCGGGATCATGCCAACGCAGAAGATGTGGCGTCTCGATACGCGCGAACGGCGGATCCCCGATGCCGAGGACGCGCGCACGATCGCGAAGCGGCTCGGAGACAAGGCATTCCGTCGCGTCACGTGGCGCGACGGAACGATGGCCGAGCGGCGGAAGCTCACTTCTCGGTTCGCATTCTGCCGGGTGAAGGTCGCAACCGATGACGGGACCGAGCCCGCACAACGCGAACCCGTCTGGCTCCTCATCGAGTGGCCCGATGGCGAAGCTCACCCGACGAAATTCGCGCTCACCACGCTGCGTCGCAAGATGAGCAAGAAGCAACTCGTGCGCCTCTTCAAGGAGCGCTATCGCACCGAGCGCGTCTACGAGGAGATGAAGGGCGAACTCGGGCTCGACCACTTCGAGGGCCGGAGTTTCCCCGGCTGGCATCACCACGTTTCCGTCGCCATCTGCTGCTACGCCTTCGTCGTCACGGAGCGTATGCGGTGTTTCCCCCCCTCGGCCGAACGGCACCGTCGAGCTGGTTCGTACCAGCTCGCGGCCTGAGCGGCACTTCGCCGATTCGTTCGCGACCATTCGAATCGCCATCGCTCGGGCGCTCGCCAGGTGGCTGCCGCGATGCCCTGTCTGTCATCGCAGCGCTCACCACCAGGCTGGTCCGAACGCTCCACCGCGTCGCCACACCATCTCCGCGCGCGGAGGACGACGATGACCCGTGTACCCGTGGAGTCGTCCATGATGGCGTCGGCCGGCTACGACTCGCCGGCGCGCGTCTTGGAGATCGAGTTCGCGACAGGAGCCGTCTACCGCTACTTCAACGTTTCGCTCGACGTGTACCAGGAACTGCTCGACGCTCCTTCGCAGGGTCGGTTCTTTCACACCCGCATTCGCGGCGTCTTCGACTGCTACCGCGTCACCGACAAGCTTTCGGCTCAGTAGTGTTAGGTACACAGAAGGCTACTACGCCGACGGCGGGAACAAGACGAGCCTCTGGAAGAGCGCCCGGGCATCATGCGGAGAGGCGGCGACCGCAGTACAGATTCTCGCGATGGACGGCACCGTGCCCCGGAACGATGCCATCCATGTCCGCGAGCTCCTCAGTCGTGCCATGCGGATGTTCACGCGCTTGCTTCGTCCCCTGTAGCACGGCAGACGGACACGCGGCCGCCGAGGCAGACGCAGCCGCGTACGCAGACACGCCGACGCCGACGCCGACGCCGACGCCGACGCCGACGCCGACGCCGACGCCGACGCCGACGCCGACGCTGACGCTGACGCTGACGCCGACGCCGACGCCGACGCCGACGCCGACGCCGACGCCGACGCCGACGCTGACGACGACGAGGCCGCTGCCGCTGCCGCCGACGCTGACGGGATCTCGCAAACCGGGTAGGCGCCCGCGCTGTCGGTGAAGACAGGAAGGGGCGCCCGCGCCGCGAAGCGGCGACGCCCGAGCGCGCGCCATCCACCCCTGCACTCTGTGGCGCGCTCGGGCGGGTCGGCGAAGCGACCGGGCGCCCATCGGCGGGCGCCGAGTGCGCCGGGACATCCGGTGGAGGAAGGGAAACGATCGTCAGTTCGGCCAGCGACGACTAGTCACTTAGCGC